>NZ_VWWG01000045.1:0-48353 GCF_011753085.1 Burkholderia sp. Tr-862 | reverse complement strand
CCCGCCGGCCACCCCCACTCCGTCATGACTGCCCAGCTCCCTGCCCGACTGCCGCCGCTCCTGCGCCACGCGCTCCGTCCTCTGCTGGACCCGTACCGCCGCTACCGGCACGCGAAGCTGATCCATGCGGCGCGCGTCGCGCTCGCGATCCTCGTGTCGATCGGCTTGTCCACCGGCCTCCGCGTGCCGCACGGCGAATGGTCGACGATCACCGTGCTGATCGTCGTCGGCGGGCTGCAGCACCACGGCAACATCCGCAAGAAGGCGGCCGAGCGCGCGCTCGGCACGTCGATCGGCGCGCTCGCGGGGCTCGGGCTGATCGTGCTGTATTCCGTCCTGCACGCGCCGCTCGCGATCTACCTGCTGATGTCGATCGCGTGCGGGCTCTGCGCGTATCACGCGATCGGCAAGGCCGGCTACATCGCGCTGCTGTCGGCGATCACGATGGTGATCGTCGCCGGACACGGCGACAACGAGATCGTCGACGGCCTGTGGCGCGCGGTGAATGTGCTGGTCGGCATCGTGATCGCGCTGGCGTTCTCGTTCGCGCTGCCGCTCTATGCGACCTACTCGTGGCGCTACAAGCTCGCCGACGCGCTGCGCGCGTGCGCGGCCGTGCACGCACGGCTCGCGGGCGACCGCCAGGTGAGCGACGACGCGCACCTGAAGGAAATGGCCGCGCTGAGCGCGCTGCTGGTGCAGTTGCGTTCGCTGATGCCGTCGGTGTCGAAGGAGTGCGAGATCTCGGTCACCCACCTCGAGGCAATCCAGCGCAGCCTGCGCCTGTGCATCGGCTACCTGGAGATCCTGTCGAGCGCCGTGCCGGCCCGCGACGACCTCGCCGCCCGCGAATACATGCGAATCGGGATGAAGGCCGTGAACCGGCGCATCCGCGACACGCTCGTCGGCGCGAGCCGCGCGCTCAAGTTCGGCACGCCGAGCCGGCTCGCGCCGCGCCGCCGGCCGGCCGATCCGCCGCACGACGCGCCGCCGCCGCAGTTGTTGGGCTACGTGTCGATCACGGCCAAGCTGGCCGCCGAAGTGGATCAGTTGCGCGAGAAACTGCTCGATACCGCGCAGGCATGGAATATCTGAAGGTCTGAAGCTCGACGGATTCCGGCAGACGGCGAGAAAACTTTCACATGCCTTTCATTAGGCCGGGATTGCATCGTGACGACATCGGTCGCCCTTTTCGGTCGATCCGGCCCCGGCAACAGCGCTTGCGTACCGGCGCGTTCCCGCCGGTTTCGGCCGCCTTTCGGGGCCGCTTCGCGGCGGATTCTCCGGGCGGTTAACCGGCCGCCAGGCCCGCCGCGACAGGCCCGACGACGCATTGGCGCGAAAATCAGGTCTTGCCCCAACTTCCCGGACAGCCGATACTCGCATATTCCGCGAAATACGATCCCACCGGCTTCAATCCACGGTAATTCCTATGAGCACGATTCTCGAAAGCCTCCCGACCGGCCAGAAGGTCGGTATCGCCTTCTCCGGCGGCCTGGACACCAGCGCCGCGCTGCACTGGATGAAACTGAAGGGCGCCGTCCCGTACGCATACACGGCGAACCTCGGCCAGCCCGACGAAGACGATTACGACGCGATCCCGAAACGCGCGATCGAATACGGCGCAGCCGGCGCCCGCCTGATCGACTGCCGCGCGCAGCTCGTCGCCGAAGGCATTGCGGCGCTGCAAAGCGGCGCGTTCCACATCACGACGGCCGGCGTCACGTACTTCAACACGACGCCGATCGGCCGCGCCGTGACCGGCACGATGCTCGTCGCCGCGATGAAGGAAGACGGCGTCAACATCTGGGGTGACGGCAGCACGTACAAGGGCAACGACATCGAGCGTTTCTACCGCTACGGCCTGCTCGTGAACCCGGATCTGAAGATCTACAAGCCGTGGCTCGACCAGACGTTCATCGACGAACTCGGCGGCCGCGCCGAAATGTCCGAATTCATGAACCAGGCCGGCTTCGCGTACAAGATGTCGGCCGAGAAGGCGTATTCCACCGACTCGAACCTGCTCGGCGCGACGCACGAGGCGAAGGACCTGGAAAGCCTCGAAAGCGGCATCAAGATCGTGAACCCGATCATGGGCGTCGCGTTCTGGCGCGACGACGTGAAGATCGCCGCCGAGGAAGTGACGGTACGCTTCGAAGCCGGCCAGCCGGTCGCGCTGAACGGCGTCGAGTTCAAGGACCCGGTCGAGCTGCTGCTCGAAGCGAACCGCATCGGCGGCCGCCACGGCCTCGGCATGAGCGACCAGATCGAGAACCGCATCATCGAGGCGAAGAGCCGCGGCATCTACGAAGCCCCGGGCCTCGCGCTGCTGTACATCGCCTACGAGCGCCTCGTCACCGGCATCCACAACGAAGACACGATCGAGCAGTACCGCGAGAACGGCCGCCGTCTCGGCCGCCTGCTGTACCAGGGCCGCTGGTTCGACCCGCAGGCGATCATGCTGCGCGAAACCGCACAGCGCTGGGTTGCACGCGCGATCACCGGTGAAGTGAAGATCGAACTGCGCCGCGGCAACGACTACTCGATCCTGAGCACGAAGTCGCCGAACCTCACGTACCAGCCGGAACGCCTGTCGATGGAGAAGGTTGCATCGACGTTCTCGCCGCGCGACCGGATCGGCCAGCTGACGATGCGCAACCTCGACATCACCGATACGCGTGACAAGCTGCGCGTGTACTCGCAAGTCGGCCTGCTGACGCCGGGTGAAACGTCGGCGTTGCCGCAGATCAAGGGCGATAGCGACAAGTAAGCCAGTCGCTTTCGCGAGCGGGCGGGCGGCTTTTACGCCGCCCGCCCGCGTGCAGTACTCCCCTTCCCGCTTTCTTCAAGCCCTGCCGGATTCGGAACGCGAACGCGTATCGCGACGATCCTGCACGCGCATCACGATCATTTCGCTGCCGTGGCCGTCGCGGTCGCAGTGGCCGCAGTCGTCGTCATCGCCGTGGAAGCCGTCACCGGCGCCGGCGTGCGTGCCAGATCCCGACCGATCATGTCCGCGACCGACTTCTCGCACGACTTGATCCCTTCCACCGACTTGTCGAAATTCTTCTCGAGATCGCTGAAGCTGCCGTACGTGTAAGCGAAATCGCTGTCGACGTGGACGCTGTTCGCCTTGATGTCGTAGCCGCACGCGAACGTCTTGAAATAGATGTCCTGCTTCGTCTTCGCGTCGAGAATGCGCGCGCGGACGACCACCCACGGGATGTAATCGAGTTGGTTGGGCGGCGAGATATAGCCGAACGACGTGAACCATACGTTCATGATCGCATCCGCATCGGTCTGGATCGCGGAATAGTCGTCCGACTTGCCGTCATCGGCGAGCTTCACCTTCTGGCCATTCAGCCTCACGACCTGATATCCGGTATCGGTAAGGCGGCCCGTTACGCCGTCGACGATGTCGGGTGCGAACGCGATCTTGCCGACCGTCACGTGATCCGTGTAGGTGCTCGTATGGCTCGAGTTGACGGCGGCTTGCGTGAGCGCGCCGATCAGCCCGAACCCGGCCGCCGCGCCGCCGAGGTTGACGACCGCGACACGCTTCGGCTCGGTGACGTCGAGGATCGCGATCGAATGCAGCTTCTGACGCGCTTCGGGTTTCATGTCCGTGTTCGGCAGCGTGACGCAGCCGGACAGCAGCGTCACGAGCAGGCCGCAACCGAACAGGGTGGCTTTGGAGGAGTTCTTCATTGGATGAGTGGCGTTTTGTTGTTGACGGAACGTTGAAGCGACATCCGCGGAGATGACGGCGCAATGCCGCAGCAGGCCGGCTGCGGCAACGCAAAGGCAGACGACGCGCGGGCCCCGTTGCCTGCGCGCCGAATCGAATCGGTGCGTCTCATCTTCTGATCATGCGCATGGCTTCGCCGGCCGTGCGCCCCCGGTTGTCTGGTCGTGTGGTCGTGCAGCTTCAGCAATACTTCGGTGAGCTACCGAGGAAGGTAACGGCGGACGCTGAAGGTTTCTTTAGGGTGCTTGATCGAATAATTCTTCTGATCGCTTCGCGGCTGACATTACAAACGGATTTCATTTGGAGGCACAATGCAGGCGTTCCGATCAAGCACGCCCTTCATGACTGTTCCATCGAACGCGCCTCTCACCGTCATCCACCTGAACGGCCCGATCAATAGCGGCAAGACGACGATCGGTCTCGCGCTCGCACGCGTGCTGCCCGATGCGCGCTTCATCGACGGCGACGATCACGACGCGCCCGACGACGCCCCGTTCGACGTACAGTGGGCGATCGCGCTGGAGCGTCTGGTTACGCAGATCATGCACGCGAGCGAACGTCATCTGGTGATCGCCTATCCGATCGGCGAAGCGGAATACGAGCAACTGCGCGCGGTCTGCGACGCACGCGCCGCCCGGTTGTTCGTCGTCACGCTCGCGCCGCCCGAAGCGATCGCGTCGTCGAATCGCGGCACGCGCGCACTGACGGACTGGGAGCGGCAACGGATCGCCGAGATGTATCGCGAAGGGTATGCGGCGCGCGTGTTCAGCGATTGCTTCGTCGATACGTCGAAAGCGTCGACCGATGCGTGTGCGACGGAGATCGCTCGTCGTGCGGCGCTTCCCGCACATTGACGCGCCCGCTTCGATCACGTCGTCGCCGGGAACGTCGTCGGCGCGCCGTGTATCCTCGAGGCTTTTCGCCAACCTGAAACGACACCCGATACAACATGACAACACGACTCGGCTCTCTTCTCGCGTGGCTCGCGGTCATTGAAATCATTGCGATGGTGATGTGCTACGGCTATGCCAGCTCGATGATCGATCCTTACGCAGGTGTCGGCGTTCTCGGCTTCGGCCTGCGGAGCATGGCCACTGTCTCCGTCCTGGCGCTTGCCGTCGGCGTCGGTTGTCTCGTGGCCGATACGTCGAAACCGGACCAGCGTCCGGAAACTTCATTCCGCATCGCGCTCCCGCTGCACCTTCTGCTCTGCATCCCGGGCCTGTGGTTCTGGTTCAACGCGTAAGACATGCCCGAACCGGTGAATGCGGGCGCGCGCCGTGCGTGTGCCGGATACATGACCGCGGACGCGCGCAGCCTTCAATGATGCTGCTGCGCCCCCGTCACGATGTGCGCCCTCGCCTCCTTGCGACTGAGCATCAACGTAACGACCGCCGACACCGCGAGCGTGCCCGCCACCACGTACAGCCCGGCCGCATACCCGCCCGTCACATGCTTGAGCCAGCCGATCGCGAACGGCCCGACGAAGCCGCCGAGGTTGCCGATCGAGTTGATCATCGCGATCCCCGCGGCCGCGCCGGCGCCTGACAGGAACGCGCTCGGCATCGCCCACAGCGGTGCCTTCGCGGCGCTGATCCCGATGTTGACGACGACCAGCGCGAGCACGGTCAGGAGCGCGGTGCTCGCCTGCCCCGCGAACACGAAGCCGATGCAGGCCAGCACGCACGGAATCACGACATGCCACGTGCGCTCGCCGGTGCGATCCGAATGCCGCGCCCAGACGATCATCGCGACGACCGCGGCGATGCTCGGGATGCCGGTGAGCAAGCCCGTCTGCAACGCGGTGAAGCCGAACTGCTTGACCATCAGCGGCGCCCACAGGCCGAGCGTATACAGCCCTGCCGACGTGCCGAAGTAGATCAGCGCGAGCGCCAGCACGCGCGGATCGCGCAGCGCCTGCCATGCGCCGGCCGTATGCCCGGCATGCGTGTGGCGCGCGTCGGCTTCGGCTTTCAGCTTCGCGATCAGCCAGTCGCGCTCGTCCGGCTGCAGCCACGCGGCCTTCGACGGCGAATCAGTCAGGCACTTCAGCACGACGAAGCCGAGCAAGACCGCCGGCAGCGCTTCGACGATGTACAGCATCTGCCAGTCGGCGAGCCCGAACATCGGCGGCATCTGCATGATCGCGCCCGACAGCGGCGAGCCGATCGCGGTGGAGATCGGCGCGGCCGCCATGAACCACGCGGCAGCCACCGCGCGCTGCTTCGTGGGAAACCACAGGCTCAGGTACAGGATGATGCCGGGGAAGAATCCGGCTTCCGCCATGCCGAGCAGGAAGCGCAGCACGTAGAAGCTCGTCGGCCCGGCCGCGAACGCGGACACCGCGGACACGATGCCCCACGTGATCATCACGCGCGCGATCCAGATGCGTGCGCCGACGCGATGGAGAATCAGATTGCTCGGCACTTCGAAGAGAAAGTAGCCGATGAAGAACAGGCCGCCGCCGAATCCGAACGCGGTCGGCGACAGGCCGATCGCCTTGTTCATCGTCATCGCCGCGAAGCCGACGTTGACGCGATCGAGAAAGCTGACGAAGTAAAGCAGCATCACGAACGGAATGATGCGCCACATCAGTTTCTGCGCGACACGGGTTTCAAGATCCGCTTGCATGTGTCTCCTCCTTGGAGGTCGAGCCGTGCGCGGTGCGCGCGTGCCCAGTGGGTGCCGGCCGGTGTCACGACGACGCGCGCACACCGGCGCCCGGCTCGCGTCGAATGCGCGAGTCGCAGGCAGAAAATTCAGGGGCGGTGAATCGACGACGAACGGCTGCGTACGCGCGCGGCCGTTACCGTCCTCGTTGCCGTCAGGCGGCGACCGCCGCGTTCGCGACGCGCTCGCAGACGGCCGCCGTCACCTGCGCGGTGCTCGCGCTGCCGCCGAGGTCGCGCGTATGCAGCGACGGGTCGGCCGTGACGGCCTCGATCGCCTGCATCACGCGCGCGGCGGCGTCCGTCTCGCCGAGATGCTCGAGCAGCATCACGACCGACCAGAACGTGCCGACCGGATTCGCGAGGCCCTTGCCCATGATGTCGAACGCGGAGCCGTGGATCGGCTCGAACATCGACGGATAGCGGCGCTCGGGATCGATGTTGCCGGTCGGCGCGATGCCGAGGCTGCCGGCGAGCGCGGCGGCGAGATCGCTGAGGATGTCCGCGTGCAGGTTCGTCGCGACGATCGTGTCGAGCGACGCCGGGCGGTTCACCATGCGCGCGGTCGCGGCGTCGACGAGTTCCTTGTCCCACGTGACGTCGGGGAATTCCTGCGCGACCTGCTTCGCGATCTCGTCCCACATCACCATCGCGTGACGCTGCGCGTTGCTCTTCGTGATGACGGTCAGCAGCTTGCGCGGACGCGACTGCGCGAGCCGGAACGCGAAGCGCATGATGCGTTCGACGCCGGCGCGCGTGAGGATCGACACGTCGGTCGCGGCCTCGATCGGATGCCCCTGGTGCACGCGGCCGCCGACGCCCGCGTATTCGCCCTCCGAGTTCTCGCGCACGATCACCCAGTTCAGATCGTCCGGCCCGCAGCGCTTCAGCGGCGCGTCGATGCCGGGCAGGATGCGCGTCGGGCGCACGTTCGCGTACTGGTCGAAGCCCTGGCAAATCTTCAGGCGCAAGCCCCACAGCGTCACGTGGTCGGGCACGTTGGGATCGCCCGCCGAGCCGAACAGGATCGCGTCCTTGCCGCGCAGCGCGTCGAGGCCGTCGGCCGGCATCATCGCGCCGTGCTGGCGGTAGTAATCGGCGCCCCAGTCGAAATCCTCGAACTCGAACGCAAAGCGGTCGCTGCCGCGGGCCAGCGCTTCCAGCACCTGCTTGCCGGCCGGCACCACTTCCTTGCCGATGCCGTCGCCGGGAATGGTTGCGATACGGTAGGTCTTCATGCTGACATCCTCGATTGATCGTAAGCGTGAATGCACTTTACCGAACCGGCAGTACGGGAACCGGTGCTAGACTCAAAGCATCTTTAACTTTTATTCATGAATCCCGTCATGTCGGATACCGTCCAGCCGGCCGATCTCGGCTTCTTCTCGACGCTGGCCGCATCGGGCAGCCTGAGCGCGGCCGCGCGCGAACTCGGGCTGACCGCCGCGGCCGTCAGCAAGCGGCTCACGCAGATGGAGCGCCGCGCCGGCGTGACGCTCGTCAACCGCACGACACGGCGCATGATGCTGACGCCCGAGGGCGACGTGTATCTCGACTACGCCCGCCGGATCCTCGATCAGATGGACGAACTGGGCGAACTGCTCGGCAGCGCGAAACAGCGGCCGAAGGGGCTGCTGCGCGTGAACGCGACGCTCGGCTTCGGGCGCAGCCACGTCGGCCCGGCGATCTCGCGCTTCGTCGCGCGCTATCCGGAAGTGTCGGTGCAGTTGCAGCTGTCGGTGATGCCGCCGCCGCTGACGGACGACGCGTTCGACGTGTGCATCCGCTTCGGCGAGCCGCCCGACACGCGCGTCGTCGCGCGGCGGCTCGCGCCGAACCGCCGGCTGCTGTGCGCGGCGCCCGCGTATCTCGCTCGGCACGGGACACCGGGCACACCGCACGAGCTGACGCGGCACAACTGCATCGGCATCCGGCAAGGCGACGAAGGCTACGGGATCTGGCGGCTGACGGGCGGACGCGGCGCGGCGCGCAACACGGAGGCCGTGCGGATCAACGGCAACCTGACGACGAACGACGGCGAGATCGCGGTGAAGTGGGCGCTCGACGGACACGGGATTTTGATGCGCGCGGAATGGGATATCCGCGACTACGTGGCCGACGGGCGCCTCGTCGTCGTGCTGCCCGACTACGAGACGCCGGCCGCGGACATTTACGCGGTGTATGCGCAACGGCATCAGATGTCCGCGCGGATACGCGCGTTCGTGGACTATCTGGCGGGGGAGCTGGGTGGGTGACGGGGCGGGAGCGGACGAGCGGCGAACCGAATACAATGCGTCGATCCTCCCCCGCCGCAGCGCCCACCTTGCTGGAGCCGCCATGTTCGACCTGACCACGCTGACCACCTTCACGGCCGTCGTTCTGGGCCTGTTCCTGATCCCGGGCCCCGCCGTGCTGCTGGTGCTGAGTCGCACCGTGCAGGGCGGCCGCAAGACCGGCATCCTGACCGGTCTCGGCGTCGCGAGCGGCGATTTCGTGCATACGCTGTTCGCGGCCGTCGGGCTGTCGGCGCTGCTGATGACGTCGGCGCTCGCGTTCAACGTCGTGAAGCTGATCGGCGCCGCGTACCTGATCTACCTCGGCGTGCGTGCGCTGCTCGACCGGCCATCCGATCCGTCGCTGCCGAAGGTGTCGGCCATCACGCCGCTGAAGGCGTACCTCCAGGCGATTCCCGCCGAAGTGCTG
The DNA here is from genome assembly GCF_011753085.1 of Burkholderia sp. Tr-862. NCBI lineage: Bacteria > Pseudomonadati > Pseudomonadota > Betaproteobacteria > Burkholderiales > Burkholderiaceae > Burkholderia > Burkholderia sp. Tr-862. The sequence goes on along the minus strand of NZ_VWWG01000045.1, from coordinate 39,233 downwards.
AACCCGAAGACCGCGCTGTTCTTCCTCGCGTTCATGCCGCAGTTCGTGCATCCGGAGCGCGGCTCGACGTTCGTCCAGTTCGCAGTGCTCGGGCTGATCTTCGTCGTGCTGAGCTCGCTCTACACGACGCTGATCGCGTGCTCGATCCGCCCGCTCGGGCGCGTCGTGAAGCGGCTCGCATGGCTCACGCGCTGGCAGGGGAAGATCATCGGCTCGATCTTCATCGCGCTCGGGCTGCGCGTCGCGGTGCAGCAGCGCTGACCCGCGCGTTTCGCATGACGTCCGGCGCCGCGCCTGCCGGCGAACGCCTCTACACCGACCCGCGCCTCGTCGCGGTCTACGACCGGTTCAACGCCGGTGATCGCGACTTCGCGTTCTACGCCTCGCGCATCGGCGCCGCGCGGCAACGGATCCTCGATCTCGGCTGCGGCACCGGCACGTTCGCGCGGCGGCTTGCGTCGGCCGGACACGACGTCGTCGCGATCGATCCCGCGCCCGCGATGATCGGCCATGCGCGACGCCAGCCGGGCGCCGACGCCGTGCGCTGGTTCGCGTGCGGCCTCGACGGCCTGCCGCGCGGCGCGCCATTCGACGCCGTCGTGATGACCGGGCACGCGTTCCAGTGCCTGCTGACCGACGCGGAGATCGACGCGACGCTGCGCGGCGTACGGCGCGTGCTGGCCGACGGTGGCCGCTTCCTGTTCGAAACCCGCAACCCGCGTGTCGAGCCGTGGCGTGCGTGGACGCCGCAAGCGTCAGTATCCCGCATCGAGTCGCCGGAATTCGGCGTCGTCGAGCTGCACCACGCGGTGACCGCGGTCGACGGGCCGATCGTGTCGTTCGACACGGTCTACCGCTTTCACCGTGACGATACGCAGGTGAACAACGCGAGCCGGCTGCGCTTCATCGCGCAAAGCGAACTGCAGGCGCGGGTCGCGGCCGCCGGTTTCTCGTCGACTGAGTGGTGCGGCGACTGGCACGGCGCGCCGTTCGACGACGCGGCCAGCGCGGAGATCATTGCGATCTGCCGCGTTTGAGCGGTCGAATATCGGGCCGGCTCGACCGGACGGCACGCCGCACGACAACGCGATGCAGGATGCGTCGCAGCGTGCGGCCGCGCCGAATCCACGCGCCGCCCACCCGATCGCGTCGGACCCCGATCCGGGCGATGTGTGTCGCCCGGCGGCCGTTGAAGAAAAAGACAAGAATATGGGGAAGCGCTGAACACCGCGAAGGTGATGGAAGATGACCCGACCGCGCTGCGGCTCAAGGAGCTGGAAACGCTCGGGCGCGTCGCGGAACGGATCGACCAAGCCGCGCCGGACGAATGAATGGTGATGCAAATGAGTAACGACGATTTTCAGGTGATGGAACTGGCGAACGGCAAGCCGGTGAAGATGTGGACACAAGGCGTCGCGGTCGAGGACGACGCGCGCGCACAATTGCGCAACACCGCGCAGATGCCGTTCATTTTCAGGCACGTCGCGGTAATGCCGGACGTCCACCTCGGCAAGGGCTCGACGATCGGCAGCGTGATCCCGACGAAGGGCGCAATCATCCCGGCCGCGGTCGGCGTCGACATCGGCTGCGGGATGATGGCCGCGCGCACGACGCTCACCGCCGCAGACCTGCCGGACTCGCTCGGCGGGCTGCGCAGCGCGATCGAACGCGCGGTGCCGCACGGCCGTGCGCCGGGCCGTCGCGATCCGGGCGCCTGGGGCGACCGCACGCCGGCCGCCGTGACCGAGTCGTGGAAGTCGCTACTGCCGGGTTTCAAGCGCATCGTCGATAAATATCCGAAGCTGGAAAAGACGAACCACTACGCGCATCTGGGCACGCTCGGCACGGGCAACCACTTCATCGAGGTGTGCATCGACGAAGCGGATCACGTGTGGTTCATGCTGCACAGCGGCTCGCGCGGCGTCGGCAACGCGATCGGCAGCCTGTTCATCGAACTCGCGCAGGCCGACATGCGGCAGCACATCGCGAACCTGCCGGATCGCAACCTCGCGTATTTCACCGAGGGCAGCCGGCACTTCGACGATTACTTCGAAGCGGTCGGCTGGGCGCAGGACTACGCGCGCCGCAACCGGCAGGCCATGATGGATGCGGTGATCGGCGCGGCGCGCGCCGTGATCGCGAAGCCGTTCTCGGTCGACGAACACGCGGTGAACTGCCACCACAACTACGTGCAGCGCGAACGCCACTTCGGCGAGGACGTGCTCGTGACCCGCAAGGGCGCGGTGTCCGCGCAGAAGGGGCAGCTCGGGATCATTCCGGGCTCGATGGGCGCGAAGAGCTTCATCGTGCGCGGGCTTGGCAACCCGGAAAGCTTCTGTTCGTGCAGCCACGGCGCCGGCCGCGCGATGAGCCGGACCGAGGCGAAGCGCCGCTTCACGGCCGACGACCAGGTGAAGGCGACGCGCGGCGTCGAATGCCGGAAGGACGCGGGCGTCGTCGACGAAATTCCGATGGCCTACAAGAACATCGATGCGGTGATGGCGGCGCAGCGCAGCCTCGTCGAAGTGGTGCATACGCTGCGGCAGGTGGTGTGCGTGAAGGGATAGCGCGGCGCGCGTGATGACGGAACTGGAGGACGTCGAGCGACGCCATCACGTGAGCGTGCTGTTCGCCTGCGAATCGGGCAGCCACGGCCGGGGCTTCTCGTCACCGCCCCGCGATCCACGCGCTCTTCGACAACCGTCACACGAATCGTCATCGTAGCGGCGGTATACTTGATGCTGTCCGGCCGCGCCCGATCCGCATCGCGCGCTCGCGATGCGCGTGCAACCGGACATCCGCCCTTCGCCCCGTCACCGCCGATACGAACCGTCATGTTTCGTCATCTCCCGCTTGCCGTCGCCGTCACCCTGCTCACCGCGTCGCTCTCCGCCGCCGCGCGCGATCCCGCGCAACATTCGGTCGCGCGCGACTTCAAGAACTGGTCAGTCGTTTGCGACAACGCGAACCGCTGTGTCGCCGAAGGCGGCAACGACGACATCGACGACACCCGCACCAGCATGATCGTGCGACTCACGCGCGATGCCGGCGCCGACGCGCGAGCGTCGCTGGAAATCTTCGCATCGGCACCGCTCGACCTGCGCACCGCACGCGCGGACGGCCAGCCGTTCGACGCGATGCCGGTCGAGTGGCACGCCGTCGCCAGGACGGGCAACGAAGATGGCGACGTCTATCCGTTCCGCATCCGCACCAGCGACCCGACGACCGTCGACGCGTGGCTGACCATGTCACACAACGCGCAGATGGTCAGTTTCGGCGACCCGGCCGCCGCGCGCACACCGCGCGTCTCGCTGTCGGGGCTCAACGCCGCCCTGCTGCTGATCGACGACACGCAGGGCCGCATCGGCACGGTCACCGCGCTGCTGCGCAAGGGCACGCGGCCCGCGTCGTCGGTGCCCGCCGCACCGGCGTTGCCGCCCGCGCCCGTCCCCGCACCGCGTGTGGCCGACCTCACGCCCGCCGAACAACGCCCACTGGTCGACGCCGTGTTCGACAAATTCAGCGGCAACGTGAAGCGTTGCGTGGCCGATGCCGGCGACGAAATGTCGGCGCACGATCGCCGCAAGACGGCGTCGGCCATCGCGATCTCGACCACCGACGCGATCGTGTCGATCCCGTGCCAGACGAGCAGCGCGTACAACCATACGGACCTCTGGTATCGCGTGCATCGCAGCGCGCCGTACGCGCCGACGCCGCTGGATTTCGGCGAGCACGCGAGCGCGGGGCTCGATCCGGCGTCGTTCACGAACCAGTTGACCGAAGCAAGCTACGATCCCGCGCGTGCGATGCTGTCGAGCGTCGACCGCGTGCGCAGTGCCGGCGATTGCGGATCGAGCGCGTCGTGGGTGTTCGACGGCCGACGCTTCGTGCTGAACGACGTCGCGATGCACGGCGCCTGCAACGGGTTGTTCCAGGATCAGTGGCCGCGGCTGTATCGCACGGCTGGTTCGATCGACAACTCGCGCTGATGCATCGGCGTCGGCTCGCTCAAGCGCCGACGATCGAGAACCCGTCACGGCCCTTCAGAAAGGGCATTCCATGCGCGTCACCCCATAAGCAACAAACCATTCGTTCTAAAGAAAGCGGCGCACGTGCTCCTATAATCGGCCGACCACCACAACAACAAGCGGAGCACTCATGACCGATCAGGCCGCATCGAACTGGCGCCTCGAAACCATCGCCGTGCACGGCGGCTATCGCCCCGACCCGACCACGCGCTCGGTCGCGGTGCCGATCTACCAGACTGTTGCGTACGCATTCGACGACACGCAGCACGGCGCGGACCTGTTCGACCTGAAGGTCCAGGGCAACATCTACACGCGCATCATGAACCCGACGACGGACGTGCTCGAGCAGCGGATCGCCGCGCTCGAGGGCGGCATCGGCGCACTCGCGCTCGCGTCGGGCCAGGCGGCCGTCACGTACGCGATCCAGACGATCGCGGAAGCCGGCGACAACATCGTGTCCGCCAGTTCGCTGTACGGCGGCACCTACAACCTGTTCGCGCATACGCTGCCGCAATACGGGATCACGACGCGCTTCGCCGATCCGCGCGACCCCGCATCGTTCGAGCCGCTGATCGACGCGCGCACGAAGGCGATCTTCGCGGAATCGGTCGGCAACCCGCTCGGCAACGTGACCGACATCGTCGCGCTCGCCGACATCGCGCATCGCCACGGGATCCCGCTGATCGTCGACAACACGGTGCCGTCGCCGTATCTGCTGCGCCCGTTCGAACATGGCGCGGACATCGTCGTGCACTCGCTGACGAAGTATCTCGGCGGCCACGGCACGAGCCTTGGCGGCGCGATCGTCGATTCGGGCAAGTTCCCGTGGACGCAGCATGCGGACCGCTTCAAGCGGCTCAACGAGCCCGACGTCAGCTATCACGGTGTCGTCTATACAGAAGCGTTCGGGCCGGCTGCCTATATCGGCCGCGCGCGCGTCGTGCCGCTGCGCAACATGGGCGCGGCGATCTCGCCGTTCAACGCGTTCCAGATCCTGCAGGGCATCGAGACGCTCGCGCTGCGCGTCGAACGCATCAGCGACAACGCGCTGAAGATCGCGCAGCATCTCGCGCGCCATGAACACGTCGAATGGGTGAACTACGCGGGACTGCCCGATCACCCCGACCATCCGCTCGTCGCGCGCTACCTGTCGGGCCGCGCGCCCGGCATCCTGACCTTCGGCGTGAAGGGCGGCCGTGATGGCGGCGCGAAGTTCCAGGACGCGCTGAAGCTGTTCACGCGGCTCGTCAACATCGGCGACACGAAGTCGCTCGCAACGCATCCGGCCTCGACGACGCACCGCCAGTTATCGCCCACCGAACTCGCGAAGGCCGGCGTGAAGGAGGAAACCGTGCGGCTGTCGATCGGCATCGAGCATATCGACGACCTGCTCGCCGACCTCGACCAGGCGCTCGCGCAGGTATGACCCGACGCGGGCGTGCCGACACGCCCGCTTTGTCTTGAACGCGCAGCGGCTTCAAGGTGTTCGTTCCCGAACCACCGCGCATCGCAACGCCTGCGGCGGCGTCCTCGCCGCCGCGTGGCGCGCGCCTGTGAGATCGTGATTGTGCGACGACGGTTGCGTCACCGGTCGAAGACGAATCACGCGAGTCGCACCGCGACGCATTCGCCCCTGCATGACAAAAATTTCATGTCCCGATCAGCTTCGCGATGGGTCGCTTCGATACGATCGACAACGTGACGGGCAATGCCCGTTACACCCACGCAAGCGATTCGTTGCCGCACGGCACGAACACGCGTTAGGCCCGGACACGTGAAGTGCCGGGCTTTTTTTTGGTTCATCTCGGATTACGGGGGGAACGCTGGGGAGGAACGTCGGCGTTCGGCCAGGAGGCGTCATTCTCCAGCACAGTCACATGGACGCGTGGACGTCCGCTCCGCACTAGCAAACGGCCATTTGGAGGCAACCCGATCCTCTCAGTTGCCGGGAGTCTTACGCTAGCGCGCAGCAGCCGTCCTTTCAGACGGAAAGCCGCTCGCCGGCGCTGCCAACATACCGCTCAGAACTCGCGCTAGCTTTGTCGGTCTCGAGCGCGCTCAAGCTCGCGCATCAACTTATGCATTTCATGTTGTCGCCCGAGATGCCAGTCGGTCACGATGTTGAAGATTCCTCGCGTCCACGAAAACGGTGCCCACCGGAACGGGACGACGATGCGCGGTTGGCGGTCTCGCAGCCCTTTTATGACAGCCTTAGCGACGTCTTCGGGTTGTATCGGTCGCCGCAACGGTGCAGGAAACCCTTTTTCAATCAATTTCGTCGCCAGCGCATTTCCGCCAAAGCCGACCTTGGCAATTGCTGTAGCCACCCATCCCGGATAGAGCACGCTCGCCGTGGACCCGGTGCCGCCTAGTTCGGCGCGCAGTGAACGCGCGAGCATCTCGACTGCGGCTTTGGACGCTGCGTAAGGCGCGTTGACCATGCCGTTCACGAACGCATAGACCGAAGCGGTGACCAGGACCTGACCTCGATTGCGGACGATCTCCGGCAATGCGGCCTTGATCGTGCGCCAAACACCAAACAGGTCGACCTCGACGATTCGTTCGAACTCCTGTTCATCGCAGCTGTACACGGTGGCGGGCACATCGTGCCATGAGATGCCGGCATTGGCGAACGCAACGTCGAGGCGGCCGAATCTATCGACGGCGTGTTGGACGACCGCCCTGGTGGCGGCAGCATCAGTGACATCGAGCGCCAGGGCAATCGTGCGCTCCGGGTCAAACTCCGCGGCGAGGCGGTCCACTGAAGCCTGCGTCACATCGGTTAGAACGAGTCGTGCTCCACATGCATGCAACTCGCGCGCGGTCGCAGCACCAATGCCGCCTGCAGCACCCGTGATAAGCACGACTTTTCCCTGAAGATCGTAAGCCATTGTGTACTGCTCCTCTGCTATTGGATTTCCATTGCTGCGCAAACAGGGGGCGATGGATGCCGGGCCATCGGCTCCGCTGATCACGCGAAGCCGATCGGTTTCTGCGGCCACCGGATGCCCATTCATTTCGCTGGAGCGTGCGCAGCCGAGTCGTTCCATCCAGTTGCCGACGCCAGACTGATGGCGCGTTGAATGTCCTCGCTGCGAAAGCCAGCGCGTTCGACGAAGCGCCTGAAGAAGCCGGGTGCCTTGGCCACGATGCTGTTGATCTTTGGTACGACGATCATGTCCGCGCGCCGCTCAATGCCTGCCACGATATCCCGCACGACCTGCTCTCGCGGGATCATCTTCCAGAAGCCTCGATCGTTGCCTCGCCACAATGCCCGGCCGGCAGGATCGGCAACGACATCGTCCATCAGGGGCGTCGGGAAGAACGTCGGATGCGCGCTGCCGACCCCGATTCCCAGATGACGAAGCTCCAGACGGATGCTGTCGCACATCGCCCAGACGCCTGCCTTGCTGGCCGTATAGGACGCCTGTAGCGGCGAATGCACAAACGCGGCCATTGACGAAATCGCCAGCATGTACCCGCGCTGTTGCTGGACGAACGGCAAGCCGGCCCGGAACGTACGCCACACGCCGTTGAGGTTGATGTCGATGACACGATCAAAAGCGGCCGGGTCGATGGTGGCCATCGGGGCCATGGTGTCAATGCCCGCGTTTGCGATGACCACATCGATTTGACCAAAGTGATACGCCGCATTGGCCATTGCGGCTTCGATGCTTTCGAAATCGCGGACGTCGGCGGTCCAGCCAAGAACATCAGAAGGGCGGCCGAAGCTGCGAATTTGCGCCGTGAGCCTGTCTGCCTCGAGGTCGAAAAGTGCGAGACGCGCGCCCCGTGCGTGCAGCGCTTCGGCCAAGGCCGATCCCAGGCCGCCGGTGGAACCGGTAATGGCCACCACCTTGTTCGCCAGCTTATAAGTCGACATGCGCGCCTCCTTGCTTCGTTGGAACGTGACGGTGGAGAAATGCCAGCTGGTCGGCGACCACCTGTTCGAAGTCCTTGCCCACATAGATGTCGAAGTGGCCTGCCTGATACGCGCGCATTTCCCCTTTGGGAGCGCGCCTGGCGTACCGTTTCGTCGGCCCCACCGGAGCGACGGAGTCGGCTTCGCAAACGCAAAACAGAATCGGACAGGAAATGTCGCCTGCTTTGCGACCGGGGCGGTGCCGAACGATGTTCAGGCCGAAGCGTGCTGTGACCTGATTGCGAAATGCAGTCCCGTCAGGGACAAGCGCGAGATAGCCATCCAGGGCATCCGGTGCAGTCATCAACGCGGCAGAACCGGGGGGACCCGCCGTCGGCACCATCACCGGCGCCCTGCCGACGAGGGATAGCAGTACATCGCATAGAGCGAGCGCGGTAACCTTGAGCGCGCTACGCCAGTTCAACGCGAACAACGACGCGACCCCGTCCGTGAACGGGCATTGCGCGATGGCAGCGGCAACGGTCGGGTCGCGTGCTGCGGAGAGAATCACATGACCGCCGCCGAAGGATGTTCCCCACAGGACCACCTGATCCGAACGGAGATTGCTGTTCGCGCGTGCAAAAGCGATCGCACCCGACCAGTCCTCCAGTTGACGATCGATATCGAGCAATTGGCGAGGGGAGCCGTCGCTCGCGCCGAAATGTCGATAGTCGAACACGAGGCACGCGTAGCCATCCGCGCAAAAGCGTTCCGCATAGGCGTCGAGCCGCATTTCCTTGATTCCGCCCAGCCCGTGTGCCATCACGATGACAGGAAACCGACCCGTCCCGCGAGGCTCGTACAGCCAGCCACGGCAATGTTCTCCGCGACCGCCAGCCACGAACTCGACACTTCTCCGCCCAGCCATGTGTCCCTCCAAGGTGTGAGAGAATAGATTACAATCCAATGTTGTAATGTATTCTAACTTTGGAATGCAATCCAATTAATGAGGTAAACCCCGTATGGAATCGAGAACTCAGCGCCGGGCAGCCTCGACCCGACTGGCGATCCTGCAAGCCGCCGAGACTTTGCTGACGGAGGGCGGGCTAGACGCGGTCACGCCTGAAGCGGTTGCGAGCCGGGCGGATGTCGCAGTGCAGACGCTCTATAACCGTGTAGGTGGCCGTTCCGCGTTGCTCATTGCCGTGGCGGAGCGCGCGTTGGAAGAAAACCGCGAGTACATGGACGCGGCCTATGCATCCGATGGTGATGTGGAGAAGAAACTACGTTGTGTGGCAGATGCTTACGCGCGGTTCGCCAAGGAGCGCCCGCACCAATTCCGTATCCTTGTCGAACCACCGAATGAGCCGGAGGCGCTCGCGCGCATCGCTGCCCTCATCAAACAGCAAAACGCCAAATTGGCCGCATTGATCAGCCGAGGTATCGATGAAGGGTGGGTGCATGCAGACGTCGAGCCGGAACACGCCTCGACGGCGCTGTGGGCAATGATGAATGGCGTTATCAGCCTGATGTGGCGCCCCGATAGCCTTCGACTGGATGTCGATCACATCGACGATCTACTGCGTACCGCGATCTCTTTGTTGACCGGCGGTATTAAGAGGCGGGGTGATTGACGCTTTGGGCCTAGGGAACTCTGGCGACTGCAAAAGCGTCAAGCAGTTCTCAACTGGTCTGCCGTCAGGCGGCCTTCCAAGGTGCCCGCACGCCAACGGCTTCGGCTCGGAAGTTGGGGAATTATCACGAACGCGTGAACCGCAGGTACGGACCCAACTTCCGTTGGTTTGGACGATGGCGGAAATAGCCGGTGTACCGCGCAAGCCGCCGTTGATTCAGGCGGCGTCGAAGGGCTGAAGTGGGTCGGCATCCGCCAGTCGGCCGCCACCCCGATGCCAACCGACCGGGTTCGGCCAGGAACGGTCAGTCGACATAGGTGCCAGGATCGTCGACAATCGGCGGGACGTTTTCGGCGCAAACGCGAGATCGTGCAAGATCTTCTAGCGCTCGCCGCCGTACCTTCCACAAGGTCCCGTTGTGGACAGAAAGTATGCGGCTCAGGCTATCTGGCAGGTCCAGCTGTACTCATCCTTGGCAGGAGAGTCATCCATGTCTGCTCGGCTAAAAGTCCACTGGGTGTGCTGGGGCGCGCTCACCATATTGTTCAGCGTGGCCGTAGCGGCATTCGAACTGTCCCGTGCTTCGCATAGTGTTGAACTGTCTCTGAAGCCCGGCGCCACCATCAGCTTCTCCGTATTTCGTCTAATGCGAGCCCCGCTTGCGGTCGGAATCGACTTCAAGCGCAATGGCTGGGCAGACAAACGCCCTGAGTTGGGCAACTACTCGTATAACTCGAATTTCAGGGCGAGCGGGTATTTGCAATTTAAGGAACCTGGAGAACCCATCACGATTCGCATCACGTCTGACCCCGGCATGGACGCGCTGTTCCACGCAATGCCGAGGTCGAGATCTAGCGGGAGTGATATGTGGCGAGATTTGGTTGCCAGCGAAGGCAACGGTAACCCTAACCGCCTTCCGTGGCCCCTTCGCGCTGACGCTCAGTTGTTGCCGGGAGGAATCACCCACCTGACCATTTCAGTAGTCGATGTGGGCCCAACAATTTTGAGTGAGAACGTTACGTTCGTCGCCGAGGCCCCACCCTCAGGTTACGGCTGGCTCTGGTGGTTATCGTTCTGGCCGCTATTCGTAGTGCCTGTTGCTATCTATGGCGGCACACTACTTTCGCTTGGCTATCGTATGGCCGGAGAGCAAAGGGTTGAGGTGAGCCACGGCATTTTCAGATGCATGTTGTGGCGCATCACCAAAACTGGCGCCGCGACAGCACTCGCATATCCGCTGAGCGGATTGGCCGCCGGAGCGTGGACGTTTTTTCACGATTTCCCGCGGGCTTCTCTGCTAGATGCTGTCCGGATAGCGATATGGTTTGGCACATACGCTCCAACACACGGAGTGCTGCCGGACGTTGACTCTGAAGGTCACTATTACTTCCCCGCCTACCATTTCGTCATACCCACCGCAGCCGTGCTCATCTTTTTGTTTTTCCGGGGCTGGCGATTATTTAAGCCACGCAGATCGCCACAGTAACCTCGTCATAGTTATCCCGCCAATGCGATTAACAGGAGAGGACTCGTCAACTTGTCGGGGAGTGTCCGCTATTGAGATCGATGATTGTCCGTTTCGGGTCGGCAAGCGACGTCTACGGAAATCCACGAAGAACTTTTTTTGCACGGTCTTTCACGCGCCCGAGGCCGCAGCCACGCTATTCAGCGCGCAACGTTGCGCTGCGGAAACAGGCACGGATGCGTCTTCACGTACAGGTTCGGATTGCCGCAGCGATGTCCCGCGTAGTCGATCTGCTCGCCTGGCATCAACTCGCCGGCGACGGGCTTTGCTTTTGCCGCGCTGGTCGATGCCGCCGGTCCGGTGCCTGGGCGCACGGACGCGCAGCCTGCGAGAAGCGAGACGAGAAGCGGGACGACCAGCATGACGAGGCGCGACGAGCGGACAGACAGGCGATTCATTTGGCGAACGAATGGAAGAGTCGTGACGGGCTCGTCCGCTGTCGAGATTCTCGTGGCGAACGATGCGCATGCCAGCGGCCGGATCGCATATCGGCGGCATTGCGCCGCGACATGTCCACCGCTGGTTGACTGCATGTTCCGCTTTGCTCCCGTCGCATGCATGACCCGAACATGACGATTGCGTCACGCGCGCCATCGCGCAATCTGACGCACTTTTCATCTTCCGATCACGGTCACGCCCGGCTGCTTTCGCATACTGAATGCATGGATCGCCACCCGGCGGCCTTATCAAGGAGAGCTCCATGCAAACGACAAAACTCACGGCCCTGTTCGTCACCGCCACACTGTCGCTCGGCATCACCACGCAAGCCGCGTTCGCGCAAACGCAAACGCAGGGCAAGACCCGCACGGAAGTCATCAACGAACTGAAGCAGGCGCAACACGACGGTGTGGTGCCGACGAGCAAGACGCAGTACCCGCCGACCAGCGAGATGATCGCGCGCAACAAGGAACTTCACGTGATTTCGATGCATGCCGGTGAGAAGACACCGCAGGCCGATAATCACGACAGCCTCGCGACTCGCTGATGCCGGTCAGGCGCGTGCGCTGCCCCGCGATCGCGGGCAGCGTGCCGCGCGCCGCGTTATCGCGGCGAATGTGCGGCCGTGCCTGATTGCCGCGATCTCACGCATGAGCTGCCGGCACGGCCCTCGGCACGACCAGCGGCCGCTGCGGAAAGCGCAGCCAGAATGTCGTGCGCCGGCCGGGATCGCTGTCGACGCCGCATTCGCCGCCATGGTTGTCCATGATCGACCGGACGATCGCGAGGCCCAGGCCCGTCCCCGATGCCGAATCGTGCCGCGACGGATCGACGCGATAGAACCGCTCGACATGCTGCGCGTCGATGCCCGGCCCGGTATCCGACACGGCAATCGTCGTCGCGCCGCCCTGCTCCGCACAGTCGATCGTCACGACGCTGCCGCGCGGCGCGTAAGCCAGCGCACTGGACAGCAGGTTGCTCAACGCGCGCTGATACAGCGTGAGATCCGCATCGACCCACGCACAGCCGTCCACCTTCACCAACACGCCCGCATCCTCCGCGAGCGACTCGTAGTAGCCGGCGACGCGCGACGCTTCCTCGGCCGCATCGAGCCGCCGCACGTCGATCGGCGTGCCGGCCCGCTCCGAGCGCGCGAGAAACGGCATGTCCTCGATCATCCGCGACAAGCGCTCTTGAGCATGTTCGCCTTCTGCGATAACGGTTCGCAACCGATGCTACGGATCGGGCGCAGTGCGGACATGAGGCGAAGATGATATTCCCGTCATTTTTGGCGCTTTGTACTCCCCCGAACAAAGCGTGCATAACTGTCCAGATGGTCATCTGTACGCGACGTCTACGCACTCGCGTGCGATCCGATGGTGCCGTCAAAGCTCATCGAACTCGTCGCATCGCTTCCGATCATCCAATTCGGTTACATCAAAATCACAAAAATTTTTTGCATTCCAAAATTTCGAACGAGTTCTATAGACATCTTCACTTGAAAAGATGACTGTTCAAGGTTCCGGGAGCACGAATGCAACCATGCCGCTCTACAACCCCGGAGTCGTGCGATCGGATTTTAACCAGCTTCAATTGAGGAGCCGACAACAATGCGCCACTTTGTTTCTGATACGACAACATTCTTGAAAATCGACACGGCGAGACTTTAAAGCAATGAATAATATTTCCAATCACAACGAGTACAACTTTGATTATGACGAAGACAATGAATGGTTCCTCGTTCACTCCGGAGCCGTCACCAACACAAATCCGGGATCGATGGTTCATGTTCACATTAACACAACACCCATTTGCCCCAACATGACCAACAGCGAATTTCGAATCATGATAGCGCGACTTCTTAAATGGTCCGTGATTCTAGTTGAGCGAAGGATCACCGACCTGAAGAGGTATGACGAAAAAACCAAAGAGAGAATGATCTATTGGTTCAATCGATGCGATGAAAATACTCGACACTATCTTCTCAGCGGTTTTTCACGACAGCTTTCCGTTCTTAAAACGCTAACGCCACACAATTTCGTTCGAAGCGACCCGAGCCTCGATAGAATGCTAGGCTGCGTTCCGAATATGAGCAATATTGATAACGAAGCCGCTCATGTTTGCGGACCCAACACGGAGCGTAGGCTTATAAGTATTGCCATGAAATTTTGTACCGGCTTGCGTGATCAGAATATGTTCGGAGATTCGCGCCTGTCCACGCTCATTCACGAAGTAACCCATTTCGTTGACACCTTCGGTAGCGACGACCCTCGCTACGGGCTCGACCCCACAGCGGCCGCATGGGCAAGAGCCAATCCTGACCTAGCATTGAGGAATGCGGATACACTCACCGGATTCGTGATCTACGGCGAAGACTTATTTGCAGAGTAAGGAGCCAAATTCAGCATGAGAATTTTTATTTCATCACTGATCTCAACTCTATTCATTTTTTCAACAAATGCCACCGCGGAATGCCAGGGATCACAAAATCTGCCATCGGAACAATTGTTCGTAGCCTTTTCACCCAAGAGTCATGAGATCACCAAATCAGAGCAAACGCGAATTGAACAATGGGTATCGGCAATTAATTCCAAGCACCCAATTCAAAACTGGATCTACATAATTGGTAGCGCATCCAAAAATGAAACCTCCCCCGATAAACTTGCAACTAAACGCGCCTCCATGGTAACGAAAGCCATCATAGACGATGGTCTGATAAACGCACCATTTCAGATAAAGACGCAAATTTATCCAGCCAGTGGCACAGCCGAATCAACGTCGGAAACCCGTGAGGTCACCGTCCAAGTGAGCCCCGGCTGCCTGGACAACTGCTGCACGAGTCATTGACATGAGAGTTGGCTCATTTATCGTCGCCGCACGTGCGACAAGCTCGCACATCCAGCACTCGCGTGTGATGGTCCATCAAATCGATCCGGGCGAGATTTCGATGGTCGATTCGATAATGATTCGAACGACCTATTACTCGCCGAACTGGTGATGCGATCAGGGTGTTCCCAAGAATCAAACGATCCCCTGCTTCGCACGCCGGCGTTGCACCAGCCAGTCGAGCAATTGCCGCCCGTCGCGTTCACCGAACCAGCGCGCATGCCCGATCAGATAACCGTCGTACGCGATATCGACGATCGCCGGGGCGTCGATGATGCACCCGAAATACGCGACCTCCGACAGCGCGAACTCCGTATGCACGATCGGCAGCATCGCGACCAGCGCCGCATACGCATCGTCGCTCAGCGGTTCGAGCGATTCATAGCCGTCGAGCAGCGCATCGATGTGCGCGTATTCGATGCGGCGCGCGTCGGGCGGCGCCATCCAGTCGACCGTGTTGCGCTCGATCGCAAGCGCGACATCCATCACCGCGCAGGTGCGATCGGACAGGCCGAAGTCGAGCACGGTGCGCACCTGCGCGCCGGGGCCGGCGTCGGTCCACAGCAGGTTCGACGCATGCCAGTCGCCGTGGGTCCACAGCGGCGGCAGCGCGGGCAGCAGCGGCACGAGGCGCGCGTGATACGGGCCGATCGCATCCGCGACATCGCCGCGCCAGTCGCGCGTGCCGAGCGCGCGCACCAGCAGCGGCTGCGCGTCCACCCAGCGTTCGAGCGCGCCCACCAGATCGTCGGACGACAGTACGCGGAAACTCGACAGCAGCGTGCGCACGGGCCGCGCCGGCGCGTCGTAACCGGCCGACGCGCGATGCAGCTCGGCCAGCGCGCGGCCGGCCGCGTAAGCGTGCGAGGGATGCGTGAACGGCTGCCACGACATCACACCGCGATACGCGTCGACACCGGGCGCGACCACATGCACCTCGTACGTGCAGTCGCCGGACGCAAAGGCCGTCGCGCCGTTGCGATCGGCCAGCACGTCCACCACCGGCATCCCGCGCGCGCGCAGATGCGCGATGAAACGATGCTCCTCCTCGAGCCCCGCGACGTCACGCAGGCTCACGTGATGACGCTTGACGAACAGTGCGCGCCCGTCCGTCATCCGCACCAGCGTGGCCGCCGCGAACTGCCGTGGACTGTGCCAGGTGAGCCGCCCCGGTTCGCCGGCGCCGTCGATGCGCGCAAGCAGCGCCGCAACCTCGTCGTGCGTCATCAGCGGCCAGTCGCGCTCGGCCTGCTCGCCGTCGACGCCGAACTGCGGCGGTGCGACGTCCGGCGATAGCGGCCCGTCCGGCTCGAGGGGAAATGACATGAACGACGTAGCTCCGTAGTTGAATCGGCTCGTGAATCAGGCCGCCGGGTTCGCGCTCGCGCGCAGCGCGTCGGCCGTCCGGCTCCAGTCGCGCCAGCCGATGACGGCGAGCGCGATGAACAGCGCGTAGAGTCCGGCCGTCAGATACAGCTCCTTGAACACGAACATCCCGACGTACACGACGTTCACGACGATCCACAGCCCCCACGACGCGATGTAGCGCCGCGCGGTCCAGTATTGCGCGACGAGGCTGAACGCGGTCAGCGACGCATCGACGAACGGCAGCGCCGCGTCGGTCCAGCGGGCCATCATCCCGCCGAGCAGCGCGCTACCGACGACGGCCGCCATCAGGTCGGGCAGCATCTGGCGCGGCCGCACGCCGGCGACGGGTGCGACGTCGCCTGCCGGCGCCGCGCCGCCGCTCGCCTCCAGCGTACGCTGCGCGATCCAGCGGCGCCAGCCGTACACCTGCAGCACGGCGAACGCGCCCTGCAGCAGCATGTCGGAATACAGCTTTGCGTCGAAGAAGATCCAGCCGTACAGCGCGACCGACGCGAGCCCGACCGGCCAGCACAGCATGCGCCGCTTCGCGGTCAGCCAGATCGCGAGCGCGCTGACGATTACGCCGGCAATTTCGAGTGGGGACATCGTCCATGCTCTCCTGGTTAGCTGCCGGGGCCGCGTGTCACGCGGCCGGATCCGGTCGATCAGAAATCATAGGTCAGCGACACGCGCGCGGTGCGCGGCGCGCCCGGGAACAGGTACGCGTCGCCCTGCTGCTCGCCCGCGTCGCGCCAGTAGAACTTGTTGAACAGGTTGTCCACCGATACGCGCAGCACCGTGCGATGGCCACCGATCTTCGTCGTATAGCGCGCGCCGAGATTGAACACGAACCACGACGGCACGCGCGCGGTGCCCTCTTCGTTCGCGTTGCGGCCTCCGCTGTACTCGACGCCGCCCAGCATGTTCAGGCCCGCGACGCCCGGCACCGCGTAGTCCGCGTACAGCGACGCGCGCAGCGCCGGCACGTTGATGATCTGGTGCCCTTCGTACGCCGGCGAACCCGAATCGTACGCGCGCGCGCGAATCGCCGCGACGCTGGCCGTCAGCGACAGCCGCTCGGTGAGCAGCCCGGCCGCGCCGAGCTCGATCCCCTGGTGGCGCTGCGTGCCGCGCTGCACGAAGGTGTAGCTCGTGCCGGACGCATCGGGATCGGCGAACTGGAACGGCTTGCTGATCGAGAACACGGCGGCCGTCAGGCTGAGCCGGTCGAGCCAGTCGTATTTCGCGCCGAGCTCGAACTGGTGCGATTCGACCGGCGGCAGGAACGCATATGCGTTGGTCGCGCGCACGGGCGCCTGGTCGCCAAGCGACAGCGCCTTGCTGTACGACGCGTACAGCGACAGCACGTTCACCGGCTTGTAGACGAGCGCGACCTGCGGCAGGAACACCGAGCGGTCGGTATGCGTCGCGTCGCCGTCGAGGCTGTCCCAGCTGCGCTGGCGCAGCAGCACTTCCTTGCCGCCCGCGAGCACCTGCCAGTGCTCGCCGATGCTGATGCGGTCGAGCCCGAACACGCCGTACTGCCACGAATCGAGCTGCGGATACGACGGCCCGGCCGTGTTCGGCGACGGCGCGAACGCGACGTCGGGCCCGTAGATGTTCTCGCTGCCGACGTAGTCGTACACGGCGTTCGCCATGTGCACGACGCGGCGCTGCACGCTCACGCCGAGCGTCAGCTCGTGGCGTAGCGGGCCCGTCGTGAACTTGCCCGTCGTCACCGCGCGCAGGTCGTCGTTGCGGCGGTATTCGCCGGGGCTGCGGAAGTCGTACACGTCGTAGTCGCCGTTCGCGCCGAAGAAGAACGGCGACGTCGCGCCGGCCGCGCAGCTCGGCGCGTAATAGCAGCCGTACGCGAACGCGCTGTTGTCGTCGATCATCGTGCGGCTGCGGCCCGCGGCGATGTAGGCGTTCCAGTCGTCGTTGAACCGGTAGTCGAAGCGCGCGTTCAGGTTCAGCGCGTCGGTCGTCACCGGCTTCGCCCACGGCTGCGTGCCGAGCGCCTTCGACGTCGTGTTGACGGACGGCACGACGGTGCCGCCGAGCAGCTGGTAACCGGGTGCGGAACGCTGGATCCACTGCTGGAATTCCGCGTTGAGCTGCAGGCTCGCGCGCGGGCTGATGTCCCAGTCGGCGGCGATCGAGCCGAACGTGCGCCGTCCGTTCGTGCCGTCGATGTACGAGTGCATGTTCTCCTTCGCGGCATTGATCCGGAAGCCGAACTGATGGTCGGGGCCGAAGCGGCGGCCGAGATCGACGGCCGCCGACGTCGAGCCGCGGCTGTCGACGCCGGTGGTCACGCTCGCGACGTTCGCCGAGCGCTTCGTCACGAAGTTGATCACGCCGCCCGGCGCGACCACGCCGCTGTCGATGCCGGCCAGCCCCTTCAGGATCTCGACGCGCTCCTTGTTCTCGAGCGGCACGTTCTGCTCGCCGGACACCGTCAGCCCGTCGATCCGGATCGCGCTCGCGAGATCCACCGGGAAGCCGCGAATCGCGAAGCCTTCGAAGTAGCCAACGGGCGCGTAGTCGTTGACGACCGACGCATCGTTGCGCACCACGTCGCTCAGGCGCTTGGCCTGCTGGTCGTCGAGCTGCGCGCGCGTGACGACGCTGACGGAGGCCGGCGTGTCGCGCAGCGGCGCGTCGTCGAGCCCCGCAACCGACGCTTCGCGCGCGCGAAACGCGCCGCCGCGCTCGCCGCTGACCGCGATCGCCGGCAGCGTCGCGCTGGCGGCCGCATCGGCTTCGGGAGCCGGCGCGTCGCCCTGTGCCGCGGCGGCCTGCGCCGCGAAAAGCGTGATGCCGAGACCGACGCCCACGCCGACCTTCGCGCGCCGCCGCCGTGCGGGCGACGCTGTTGTTCTATTCACCGTCATTGTTCTGGATGGAAAACTCGCCACTCGACCCTGTCGAAACCCGTTATGCAGCCGCGAAGCGCAGCCTCGCGCATGACCCCGCGACGGTCCAGGCGAACCGCCGGGCACGACCGTCGGCACGACATTCATCGGACGAATCTGACGAATCTGACGATCCGGCCGCTTGCGTGCCGATCGATCGGGAATGCGCAGGATGGGACATCGGATGCCGGTGACGCGCCAGGCGCCGACGCGGCCGCCGATCCGGGGATCGGGTGCGTGTCGGGCGGCCGGCTGCGTCGCGCGGTGTTGTCATGCAGGGGACGCTTCGAACGCCCCGGTGCGGGCGCCGGGCATTTGCGTGCGCCGTTCGTCGGAACGGCGGAATGCCCGTCGCGCGCGACATCGCGGCGTGGCGCGCATTTTACCCCGGGCGGGGCGGACGGCCGGAGAATCGGCCGAAGCGGGCGGCGAGAGGCGGGAACGCGGGAATGGGAGCCCGCGTGATTCGGCGAGCGCTCAGAACCCCTGCATCGTCACCGTCGGATCGACGACCAGATGGACGACGCCGTAGATCACCGCGCCGACCAGCACCGCGAGCACGATCGCGACGAACGGCAGCAGCGTGAAGTTGACGTTCGCGAGATCGGACGCGTGCGCCTTGCTGTTGCGTACGCCGAAGAAACTCCACAGAACCAGGCGGATCATGGTGAACAGTTTCATGATGTTGCTCCTTTCCTCTATCGGTTGACGCTATCGTCGATCCGACAGGCCTTCTGGAAAAGAAGCAGTTGCGAGCGCTTTTTGCGCAGCACACGCTGTGCGACCGCATGACGCACGCATATCAGCGATCGAGCACCAGCGGCTCCGCGGCCCCTTCGGCAGGCTGCGCGACGCACAGCAGCGCGCAACCGGGCTCGACCGGCGCATCGTGCGACTGCACGTAATCGACCGCCCCGGACAGCACGCGCGTCGCACACGTGCCGCATGAACCCGACCGGCATTCGGACGGCACCGCCACGCCCTGACCTTCCGCGAATTCGAGCAGCGTGCCGTCGGCCGGCGTCCACGCGGCGTCGCGCGCGGAACGGCGGAACACGACGGGCACGCTCGCCACCGACGGCGCTCCCGCCGCGCGGGTCGCACTGCGCACGACACTCGACGGCCCGAACGCCTCGAAGCGGATACGCTCGTCCGGCACGTTCAGCGCACGCAATCCATCGTACAAATCGCGCATGAACGCGGACGGCCCGCACAGGTAGAAATCGTAGTCGTCGAACGGCAGGATGCGCTTCAGTTGCGCGACGTCGATGCGGCCCGGCCGCGCCGCGCCATCGCGCTGCGGCCGGCTGTCGAACCAGTGCAGCGCCACGCGTGCGTCGGCGTCCGCGATGCGCGTCAGCTCCGCCGCGAACGGCCGGTCGGCCGTATCGCGCGCGCCGTGCACGAACACGACGCGGCGCGACGGCGTGTCGTCCGCCAGCGCGCGTCGCAGCATCGCGAACATCGGCGTGATGCCGATGCCGGCCGACACCAGCACGGCCGGACGCGGGCTCGCGACGTCGAACGTGAAGCGGCCGCGGGGCATTTGCGCATCGAGCGTCATCCCGGCATGCGCGTGGTCGTGCAGCCATGCCGACACGCGTCCTTCGCGCTTCACGGTGATCCGGTAATGCGGTGCGCCGGGTGCATCGGAGAGCGTGTAGCTGCGGATCGTCGGCGCCTCGTTGTCCGGCAGCGCGATGCGCAGCGTCAGATGCTGCCCGGCTTCATGGGCCGGCAGCGCGCCACCGTCCGCCGGTTCGAAATGAAACGAGCGGATCGCGCGGGCTTCATCGACGATCTTCGCGATGCGCAGCGGGCGCCAGCTGGGGGTCGACGCGGATGCGGATGCGGCCTGCGCACCCGCGATCGCCGAACCCTCAGCCATCGCCGCAAACTGTGGCGCCCGCTCGGGCACCGACCACCGGAACGGCAACACGCCCCGCATGCGCCGCACTTCGCGCACATGAAACCGCACGACCCGCTGCGCGCCGTCGAACGACGCGACGAGTGGCCCGTCCCACACGATCTCCGCCCGCGCGGCGACATACAGCACGTCGCCGCTGTCGAAATCGATGAACAGCAGCCCCGCGCGCGGATCGTGCTGCAGGTTGCCGAGCGTGTTGAAGAAACGGTTGCCGCTGAAGTCCGGCGTCGTCAGCGTGCGCGCGTCGTCAACGCGCACGAAGCCCGGCATGCCGCCGCGATGCGACACGTCCGCGCCGCGCGCCGCGCCCGCATCGGCCGACGTGTTCGCACTCGCGACGAAGAACGTATCGGCCTGCGCGAGCAGCGCGCGATCCGCGTCGCTCAACCGGTCCGACACGTCGGCCTCGCCGGACGCATTGCCTTCACGCGCCTCGAACGTGGGTGTGCGACCCTGAATGTACTTCGCGCAGTTGCCGAAGCTCTGCTCGACCGCGATCGTCAGCGCACCGCCGTCCACCGCACGCACGACGCCGTTCACGCGATTGCGCCGGCGCGTGGCGAACTCGATGCCGAGCCCGCCAAGTGGCGCACCCGGCAGCCACGCACCGGCCAGCGGATCGCCGGGCAGCGCATCGCCGTCGATGTGCAGCGTGCGCGCGTCCGGCGCCGTCACGAAGCCGGGCATCCCGACCCGCAGCGTCGCCCACGGCTGGCCGTGCGCGTCGACGCCGCCGAGCACGAAGAACGGCAGCTGCGCAAAAAACGTCCGGTGCTGGTCCGGCATGAAGCGCCGGATCCCGCGCCGGCCGGCCGCGCCCGCAGCCTCCGTCACGCCCGCGCGCTGCTGCACGGCGAGCTCGCCCGCATGAAAAGGCGCAACGTCAAGTTCCCAGCCCGGTACGGCGGCGGTCGGTGCGGTCATCGCGTTTCTCCCGGTAAAGACGTGTCGTGGCGCTTCGCGTCAGGCGGCGAGCAGGCCGGCACGGGTCGTCGGCATGCCGACGAAGCCCGGCAGCCCCTCGACGCGCGCGAGCCACGCCCGCACGTGCGGATACGGTTCGAGCGACACGCCGCCTTCCGGCGCGTGCGCGATGTACGTGTAGGCGGCGATGTCGGCGATCGTCGGCTGCGCGCCCGCGGCGAACGGCTTGCCGGCGAGCTCGCCGTCGATCACGGCGAGTATCTTCGCGGCCGTGCGCTTGGCCGCGTCGTGATCGAGCGACGCGTTGAACACGGTGACGAGCCGCGCGGCCGCCGGCCCCGATGCGATCGGCCCGGCCGCATACGACAACCAGCGCTGCACGGTCGCCGCGCCTGCCGCATCGTCGGGCAGCCAGTGCGCGTCGCCGTAGCGCTTCGCGAGATAGACGAGGATCGCGTTCGAATCGGCGAGCACGGTGCCGTCGTCGTCGATCACCGGCACCTGGCCGAGCGGATTGAGGGCGAGGAACGCGGGTTCGCGCTGCGCGCCGGCCGCGAGGTCGACGTCGACGATGTCGGACGGCAGCCCGAGCAGCGACAGGAACAGCCGAATGCGGTGCGCATGCCCGGACAGCGGGAACGAATAGACACGAACCGGACGGACGGGCTTGCTGGCGGCTGGCATGGAAAGGCTCCTGGATCTCGCGCCGCCGGGAATCGGCGACGACCAGCCCGCAGCGTAGCGCTCGCCGTTCACATTCAGAAGGCGGATAATCGCTGAAACATTATCCTTTCCCATAGGACAATCACCGATGGCCGATCTGCGCGACGTGAACCTGAACCGGCTGGCGATCTTCGTCGCGGTGGTCGATGCCGGCTCGCTGACGGCCGCGGCCGAGCGGCTCGGCCTCGCGAAGACGGTCGTCAGCACGCACATGCAGCGCCTCGAATCCGAAGTCGGCGCGAACCTGCTGGTCCGCACCACGCGGCGGCTGAGCGTGACCGATGCGGGGCGCGCGTTCTACGACGCGTGCCGCGACATCGTGCGCGCGACCGAAAGCGCGCTCGACGCGGTGTCGTCCGACGCGGGACCGTTGCGCGGCACGCTGCGCGTGAGCGTGCCGATCGACTACGGCGCGCTGGTCGTCGCGCCGGCGATCGTCGCGCTGCGCGATGCTCATCCGGGGCTCGACGTCGAACTGATCGCGAACGACCGCGTCGTCGATCTGGTCGCGGACAACCTCGACGTCGCGATCCGCCTCGGCCGCCTCGCGGATTCGAACTATCGCGCGGTGCAGCTCGGTCAATACGAGAAATGGGTGGTGGCGAGCCCCGCGTTCGTCGCACGGCATGGCCTGCCGCGCGATCCGGACGCGCTCGCCGCGCTGCCGTTCGTGATGCTGTCGACGCCGTCACGCCCGCATACGCTCGAACTCGACGATACGAGCGGCGGCCACGCGTCGGTGCGCTGCACCGCGCCGGTCGTTTCGAATACCGCGACGGCCTGCCGCGCGATCGCGCTCGCGGGCGGCGGCTTCGGGTTCCTGACGGATTTCTCTAGCGCGGAGGACATCGCTGCCGGCCGGCTCGTCCGGCTGCTGCCCGCCTGGCGCTCGGCGCGGGAGGGGATTCATGCGGTGTATCCGTCGACGCGGTTGCCGTCGCAGAAGGTGCGCGCGTTCATCGACGCGATGAAGGCGCGGATCGCGGAAACCGCACCGGCGGCAGCGGATTTTCTCACGCCGAATTAATCACGCCATTTATTCATAAAAAATCTCATATTGATTTTCGAGATTTTCATCTAACCTTATTCCCGGTAATACGCGGAACAGCGTTTACCGAAACGTTTCAATTCTCCGCCTTATTCCAATCAAGGAGTTTGAACATGCAAACCGCCGCAATTTCCTGGGGAACAACGCCGTCGATTCGCGTCTACACGGCCAACGGCAACAAGATCACCGAACGCTGCTACGACGGTTCGAACTGGTACACCGGTGCGTTCAATCAGGCCGGCGACAATGTGTCGGCGACGTGCTGGCTGAGCGGGAGCGCCGTGCATATTCGCGTGTACGCGACCAGCGGGGGTGCGACCACCGAATGGTGCTGGGATGGTGAAGGCTGGACCCGGGGCGCATACACGGGCTCGTAATCTCGCATTTCGCGAGCGCGACACGTTTCGCGCGCAGCGCCGGCGCAACGTCAATTTTTCATTGGCGTTGCGCCGGCTTGTTTTCATTTAAATTCGATTATCTATATTTACAAACCGACCAATCAAAAAATGAAATAACCAATGACAATTCAATGAAATTCTGCGCCTTGTTAATATCGATCCCAACCCGATAATTATCGATACGGATTGCGCGAGCATTCACGAACGCGAAAACACGATCAAATCGCCCCATGCGCGCAGTCGGCTTCGACCCCTTCATTTCGGGCGCCGCCAGCCGATTGGCCCCGCGCTAGCCCTCTTCCCGCAACGTGCCCAGCAGCACTTTCCTGCAACTCGCCACCATCTGGGCCTCCGGATCGCGATACTCGGTGAGCAGCCATGCGGCGCCGACGTTCGTCATCGCGCCGACCAGCGCGAGCCCGACGAGCCGCTGTTCGGTGCGCTCGGCGGGCGTTACGGCCTCGCGCGCCGCGCCGATCGCCATGATCAGCTTGCCGAAGTCGATCAGCATCCGCTGGTAGGTCATGTCGGTATCCGCGCTCACGCCCATCACCTCGAGCAGCAGCACGCGCGCCGCGCACGGGTCGCGCAGGAAGCCGAAGAACGCGGCGAGCCCCGCATCGACGCGGTCGTGCAGATCGCCGCCGCGCTCGGCCACCGCCCGCTCGACCGCGTCGTGCAGTTGCTGCGCGTGATGCAGGTAGGTGCAGCGCAGCAGATCCTCCGTGCTGTCGAACGCCGCATAGAAATAGCGGTCGTTGAGCTTCGCTTGCTGGCAGATCGAGCGCACGGTCGCCTTGCGAAAGCCGACCGTGCCGAACACGCGCGTCGCCGCGCGGATCAGCGCGTCGCGCCGCTCGGCGGCCCGCACCTCGGGCGCGACACCGCCGTACGCGCGCCCCCGTTTTTCCGTTTCGAGTGCTTTCTCCATTTCGCTATTTGACATCAGGACACCCGAAAACTAAAGTGGTGATGAACATCACCACAATAAGCACGCCGCCGGCGCAGTGCAAGCGGAACGGGAGGAAGACGAATGAAGGGTTTTTCCGGCAAGGTCGCCGCGATCACGGGTGCCGGTTCCGGCATGGGCCGCAGCCTCGCGCTCGAGCTCGCGCGTCGCGGCTGCGAGGTCGCGCTCGCCGACGTCAACGATGTCGGTCTCGCCGGCACGGCGGCCGCGTGCGGCAAGCACGGCGTGCGCACGAGCATGCGGCGGCTCGACGTCGCCGACCGTGACGCGGTGTTCGCGTGGGCCGATTTCGTGCGCGCCGAACACGGCAAGGTCAACCTGGTCTTCAACAACGCGGGCGTGTCGCTGGCCGCGAGCGCCGAGACCGCGCGCATCGCCGATCTCGAATGGATCGTCGGCATCAACTTCTGGGGCGTCGTGCACGGCACGCAGGCGTTCCTGCCGCATCTGCGCGCGTCGGGCGACGGCCACGTGATCAACACGTCGAGCCTGTTCGGGCTCGTCGCGATGCCGACGCAGAGCGCGTACAACGCAACCAAGTTCGCGGTGCGCGGCTTCACCGAGGCGCTGCGGATGGAGCTCGAACTCGACGGCGCGCCGGTCAGCGCGACCTGCGTGCATCCGGGCGGCGTCGCGACCAACATCGTCGACGCGAGCCGCGTCGACACCAGCATCCACGCGCTCACGGGCCAGGACGAAGCGACCCACCGCCGCCAGGCGAACCGCCTGATCAACGCAACGACGGCCGACGACGCCGCGCGGCAGATTCTCGCCGGCGTCGAGCGCAATGCGCGCCGCGTGCTGGTCGGCGCCGATGCGCGGCGCCTCGACAGGATCGCGCGCCTGCTCGGCGCCGGCTACCAGCAGCTGGTGTTGCGCCACGTGCGCCGCGCCCGCGCACGCAACCTCCGCCCGAAGGACGCCGCCGCGGGAGAGCGAACGCACGCACCGGCCGCACGCCCGACCCCACCGACCAAGGACCCCGCATGAGTTCGACGACGACCGACCGGCGCGACGCGCCGTCCGCCTGCGGCGACAGCCGCGACCTCGACGTGCTGATCGTCGGCGCCGGCCTGTCCGGCATCGGCGCCGCGTATCACCTGAAAAAGCGCTGCCCGTACGCGAACGTCGCGATCGTCGAGGCGCGCGATGCGATCGGCGGCACCTGGGACTTGTTCCGCTATCCCGGCGTCCGTTCGGATTCCGACATGTTCACGCTCGGCTACAGCTTCCGCCCGTGGCACAGCGACAAGGCGATCTCGGACGGGCAGACGATTCTCGACTACATCCGCGACACGGCACGCGCGTACGGCATCGACAAGACGATTCGCTACGGCCAGAAGGTGGTCGCGGCCGACTGGGATTCGAATCGCGCGCGCTGGACGGTGCGCATCGAGCGCACGCGGGACGGGACGGTCGACACGCTCGTCTACACGTGCCGCTTCCTCTACATGTGCAGCGGCTATTACGACTACGACGGCGGCTACCTGCCCGACTGGGCCGGCATGGAATCGTTCGAAGGCCGCATCGTGCACCCGCAGCAATGGCCGAAGGACCTGTCATACGCGAACCGGCGCGTCGTCGTGATCGGCAGCGGCGCGACGGCCGTCACGCTGGTGCCGTCGATGGCGACCGACGCGAAACACGTGACGATGCTGCAGCGCTCGCCGACCTACATCGTGTCGCTGCCCGCGCGCGACAAGATCGCGAACGCGTTGCGCCGCGTGCTGCCGTCGCGGCTCGCGCACCGGCTCGTGCGCGTGAAGAACGTGCTGCTGACGATGTACCTGTATAACGTGTCGCGCCGCAAGCCCGAGCGGACGAAGCAGTTCATCATCCGCGCGGCCGGCAAGCAGCTCGGCCCCGACTTCGACGTCGCGAAGCATCTGACGCCGCGCTACATGCCGTGGGACCAGCGCGTGTGCCTCGTGCCGAACGGCGACCTGTTCAAGTCGATCCGCGCGGGCCGCGCCTCGATCGTCACCGACGAGATCGAGCGCTTCACGCCGACCGGCCTGAAGCTGAAGAGCGGCCAGCAGCTCGACGCGGACGTGATCGTCACCGCGACCGGGCTGAAGGTGAAGATGCTCGGCGGCGCGCGCGTCACGGTGGACGGCCGCGCGGTCGACTTGCCGCAGACCGTGTCCTATAAAGGAATGATGTACAGCGACGTGCCGAACCTCGCGTCGTCGTTCGGTTACACGAACGCATCGTGGACGCTGAAGGCCGAGTTGATCGCGCGCTACGTGTGCCGGCTGCTCAACCACATGCGTGCGAACGGCTACGACACCTGCGTGCCGCGGCTCGGCGCCGGCGACCTCGGCGACGTGCCGGCGGTAAACCTGAGCTCGGGCTACATCCAGCGCGCGGCCGGCATCCTGCCGAGGCAGAGGCACCGCAAGCCCTGGAAATTCCACCAGAACTACGTGCTCGATCTCGCGTCGCTGAAGTTCAGCGGACTCGCCGATTCGGCGATGAAGTTCGAACGCCGCGCGAAAGCCGGCCCGGCCGCCGCGCCGGTTGCCGAACCCGTACTCGAAACCCGTTGAGGCCGACATGAGCCATACGCTTCATCTGATCCAGAACGTGCTGCTCGGCTTCGTCGCGGTGCTCGCCGTGCTCGCGCTGTTTTCCGGCTTCATCGCGCGCCGCGTGACGCGCGCGTTTCCGCCCGAAGGCCGCTTCGTCGACATCGGCGGCGATCGCATCCACTACGTCGAGTACGGCAGCGGCCCGCCGCTCGTGTTCGTGCACGGGCTCGCCGGACAGTGGCGCAACTTCGCGTACCTGCCGCTCACGCGGCTCGCGCAGCACCATCGCGTGATCCTCGTCGACCGGCCCGGCGCCGGCCGCTCGCTGCGCGGCGCCAGTTCGCAGGCGAACGTGTTCGCGCAGGCCCGCACGATCGCCGCGTTTCTCGATGCGCTGCAGCTCGACCGGACGGTGCTCGTCGGCCACTCGCTCGGCGGTGCGATCGCGCTCGCGGTCGGCCTCAACCATCCGGAGCGCGTGAGCCGGCTCGCGCTGATCGCGCCGCTGTCGCACGAGCAGACCGAGCCGCCGGCGCCGTTCAAGCCGCTGATGCTGCCGTCGCCGCTGGTGCGCCGCTTCGTGTCGTGGACCTTCGCGGTCCCGCTGACGATCCTGACCGGCCGCAAGGCCGTCAGCCAGGTGTTCGCGCCGGAAGCCGTGCCGCGCGACTTCCCGGTAAAGGGCGGCGGTTTGCTCGGGCTGCGCCCGCATGTGTTCTACGCGACGGCGACGGACCTGCTGTCGGCGCCCGTCGACCTGCCCGCGATGGAGCGACGCTACGCGGAGCTCGCGCTGCCGGTCGACGTGCTGTACGGCCGCGCCGATCCGATCCTGAACTGGCGCGTGCACGGCGAGGCACTGGCGAACAAGTCGGCGCGCGTGCGGCTGACGGTCGTCGAAGGCGGACACATGCTGCCGGTCACGATTCCGGACGCGACGGCGGACTGGCTGCTCGAGGTTGCCGCCGCGCCGGTCGATGTGCCGGCGCAGGGCACGCACGTCGAGCATTGAGCGTCACCGGGTTGACGGGGCGGTCGCGCGGACGATGACGGCGCCCCGGCGCTGCGGGGCGGATGCCGGGCACCGCGCGCCGGTCACGCTTCGTCGTCGGGCAGCGACAGCCCGAGTTCCGTGATCACCTCGCGTGCGCTGCGGAACGCTTCGACCGCGGCCGGCGCACCCGCGTACAGCGCGCTGTGCAGCAGCACCTCGCGGATCTCGACGAGACTCGCGCCGTTGTTGAGCGCGCCGCGCACGTGGCCCTTCAGCTCCGCGCCGCGGCCGAGCGCCGCCAGCATCGCGCACGTGCAGAGGCTGCGCGTCTTCAAGTCGATGCCGCCGCGCTGCCAGGTGCTGCCCCATGCGTGCTCGTTCAGCCAGTTCTGCAGCGGACGCGAAAATCCGTCGAGGTCGCGCATCGCGCGCTCGACGAATGCGTCGCCCATGACTTCGGTGCGGCGTGCCTTGCCCTGTTCCCTGTCCTGTTCGCTCATGTCGGTGTCCTGTCTGAAGTCGCGGCCGCTTCGGTGTCGCCCGCGGCCGGGTGGGTTCGCGTCATGTTCGCGGCACGCGGGCGTTTCGTCAAAGTGGCGGCGTTCCGGTCGCGGCCACCCGCGTCGCGTAGCGTCGGGACGAACGCTACGTAACATCGCGCCGCGCGTTACGGCGCCTTACGGGAACATCACGGCAACCGCGTTCAGCCCAGCTGTCGCGCCCGTCGCACGAAACCGCCATTCCTCCGTTTAAATCGCGGCGATATTCCCGATTTCCGCAACAAAGCGCCGGTGCGTCGCGCGAAAGATGCCATGGCGCGGAATTTGCAGTAATGGCCCGGACACAACTTCCAATGTCGAGGGCACCATGCACCATTACTTCAAAAAAACGACGGTATCGCTGGCCGTCCTGTCGCTCGTCACACTCTACGGCTGCGGCTCGGTCGACGGGCCGGTCACGCCGTCGGTCAAGCCGAGCACGTCGGGAACGTCCGGCATTTCGGGGACTTCGGGGACGTCGGGGACTTCGGGCGCATCCGGGAACACCTCAACGGGTACGTCCGGTGGCGGTAGTTCGGGGACTTCCGGTGGCGGCTCGTCGGGAACGTCGGGAGGCGGTAGTTCGGGGACTTCGGGCACCTCGGGCACCTCCGGTACGTCGGGCACCTCCGGTACGTCGGGCACTTCGGGCACTTCGGGCACTTCGGGCACTTCCGGCACCTCGGGCACCTCGGGCACCTCGGGCACCTCCGGTACGTCGGGCACTTCCGGCACTTCCGGCACTTCCGGCACTTCCGGCACTTCCGGCACCTCGGGCACCTCCGGTACGTCGGGCACCTCCGGCACTTCCGGCACCTCGGGCACGTCCGGTACGTCGGGCACGTCCGGCACTTCCGGCACTTCCGGCACTTCCGGCACTTCCGGCACCTCGGGCACCTCCGGTACGTCGGGCACCTCCGGTACCTCGGGTACTTCCGGCACGTCGGGCACCTCCGGTACCTCGGGTACTTCCGGCACGTCGGGCACCTCCGGTACCTCGGGTACTTCCGGTACTTCGGGTACTTCGGGTACTTCGGGTACTTCGGGTACTTCGGGTACTTCGGGTACTTCGGGTACTTCGGGTACTTCGGGTACTTCGGGTACTTCCGGCACGTCGGGCACCTCCGGTACGTCGGGCACTTCCGGCACGTCGGGCACCTCCGGTACCTCGGGCACTTCGGGCACTTCAGGCACCTCCGGCAACGTCACCCCGCTCGGCAACGTCCTCCAGCAAACCGGCACGCTCGTCACGGGACTTGGCACGACGGTCGCAAACGGCGGTGCGCAGGCCGGCGGCGTGCAAGTCCCCGGCACGAACCCGGCGACGGCCACCAGCATCGGCAACGCGGTCACGAGCCTCGGCAACGGCGTGCAGTCGCTCGGCAGCGGCGTCGCGGCGGGCCTCGGCTCGATCGGCGTGTCGCCGAACCCGCTCGGCCCGACGCTCACGTCGACCACCGGCCTGCTGACCGGCGCCGGCGGCGCGGTCAACAACCTCGGCAACGCAGTGACGAGCCTCGGCAGCGGACCGCTGTCGCCGCTCGCGCCGGCCACGACCCTGGTCGGCGATCTGGTCAACGCGGTCGGCACCGCGGTCAACTCGACCGCATCGGCGCTGAACACGGCGCTGAACACCGCGCCGGTCCAGCAACTCGAAACGCAGCTCGGCAGCGTGATCAACCCGATCACGAACACGCTGACCGGCGGCGTCACGACGCCGGGCGCCGCGCAGACGCTCGGCAACGCGACCCTGCTCGGCGCCCCGCTCAGCGGCCTGCTGAGCACGCTCGGCAGCGGCCTCGGCCTGGCCGGTTCGCAGGTCGGCAGCGCGACCGGCAACCCGGTCGGCACGAGCGCCGGCGGCAGCGTGTCCCAGCTCGGCAACACGGTGTCGTCGACCGGCGGCCTGCTGTCCAGCGGCAGTTCCAGCAGCGGCACCAACCCGCTCGCCCCGATCACTGGTCTGCTCGGTACGCTGACGGGCGGCCTCGGTGGCGGCAGCAGCTCGAGCGGGTCGGGCGGCACCAGCGGGACGAGTGGTACCAGCGGCGGCCCGCTCGCGCCGATCACCGGCCTGCTCGGCACGGTGACGGGTGCGCTCGGCGGCCTCGGCTCGAGCGGAACGAGTGGCACCAGCGGCACCAGCGGCTCGGGTGTCGGCGGCCTGCTTGCGCCGGTCACCGGCCTCGTCAACTCGCTGACCCCGCTCGGCGCCAGCCTGACCGGCACGGTCACGACGCCGGGCGGCGGCCTCACCGGCAACCTCGGCGGTGCGTTGACGAGTGGTCCCGTCGGCACGTTGACGGGTTCGCTAACGTCGCCGGCCGGCGCGTTGGGCGCGCTCGGCACGGCCAGCCCGAGCGGCGCGGCCGGCACGGTGACGACGCCGTCCGGCAGCGGCGCAGTCACGACCGGCCTGACCGGCAGCTCGACCGGTGCCGCGGGCGGCACGAACAATCTGCTCGCGCCGGTGACGAACCTGCTCGGCGGCCTGCTCGGCGCCACCCCGAAGAAGTAACGCTGCACCCATCAAAACCACAGGCCAATGGCCGGGCGCGTACCAATCCAATGCCCGGCCGACGGCCGGCGTCACCCGCCAAGCGGGGGCGCCGGCCCTCATCCCGACGAGGATTCGATCATGAATTCCACCATCGACGGCATCGCCGCGGTCCAGGACCGCCCGCCCCGTTCCGCCACACCATTGCGCGCCGGCCTGCTCGGCATCGCAGCCGGCCTGTTCGCGCTGTGGATCACGCGCGACCAGCCGACCCTCGACGCGGCCACACGCGCGGTCATCGCCAGCCTTGCGATCATCGGCACGATCGCGCTGCACGAAATCTTCATCTCGCGCGTCTACCTGCGCCCGAGCGCGGGACTGTCGCGGCAGGCCGTGCGCACGCTCGGGCTCGCCCGCGTCGCGACGCGGCTCGGCGCGCTGACGTCGATCTACGCCGGCATCGGCCTGCTCTACTGGCTGCTGCCCGAATATCACGGCGCGTTCTACCTGCCGTTCTGGTCGCTGTTGCGCTCGCTCGCGCCGTACGTGATCGTCGCCGCGCCGTTCTACTTCGCGTGGATGGATCGCCACCAGCGCGAGACCGACGACGCGTACCTGCTGTGGGGCCGCCTCCTGTTCCGCCGCGAGAAGCCCGCGAGCTGGCAGCCCGTGCGCGAGATGCTCGCCGGCTGGGGCGTGAAGGCGTTCTTCCTGCCGCTGATGACCGTCTACCTGTCGAAGGACGCCGATCACCTGAGCGCATCGCTCGCGAACGCGCTGCACGCGCCGATGACGCTCGCGACCTTCGTGTTCCTGTACGACCTGTCGTTCACGATGGACCTGATGTTCGGCACCGTCGGCTACCTGTGCACGTTCCGCATCCTCGACAGCCACGTGCGCACCGTCGAGCCGACCACGCTCGGCTGGGTCGCCGCGCTGATGTGCTACCAGCCGTTCTGGTCGCTGATCTCGAACAACTACATCCGCTACGAAGGTTCGCTGTTCTGGGACAACTGGCTGTTGTCCGCGCCGACGCTGCGCGTGATCTGGGGCGCGGTGATCATCCTGCTGCTGATGACCTACGCGCTGTCGACGATCTCGTTCGGGCTGCGTTTCTCGAACCTCACGAACCGCGGGATCATCACGTCGGGCCCGTACCGCTTCACGAAGCATCCGGCGTACATCGCGAAGAACCTGTCGTACTGGATGGTGTCGGTGCCGTTCGTCGAGCCGCTCGGCTGGCAGCTGGGGCTCATGCACTGCGCGGGGCTCGTCGCGGTCAACCTGATCTACTACACGCGGGCGAAGACGGAAGAACGGCATTTGATGCGGGATCCTGACTATCGCGCGTATGCGGAATGGATCGCGCAACACGGGTTGTTCGCGCGGATCAAGCAGGCGTTCGGGGGGCGGCAGGCGGTGTGAGGGTGTCTCGTGCTCATCGGTTCGATGAGCGCCTCGAGCATGGCAGCCCGGCGGAACGCGTGCGATCGATGCAGCGACTGCGCCGGTCGCCCACGTGCGACACACATGCATTCGCGATGTCGGACGCCGGGCCCTGTTCACGCAAACGCATCGCCATCACACGCCGCTCGCTTGCGACCGATTGTCGCGAAACACGCCGATTCCCCGCGTTTCATCGCTTTTCTCCCGCTGTGCGATTGCCCGCCCCGTGGTGGTCGCGTATGGTGCTGACCGTCCGCGCGCGCCTGTCGCCGGACCTCCGACCGTCGTCCCGCACGACGGCCGCGCGGGCCGTGCCCGCCGTCACCGTCTCCGCGGCACCGTCCTTCGGCGCCGCGCGTTCATGAGGAGAGAGGCGTGATCCACAAAGTCCTGATCCTGTTCGCACTCTGCATCGCGGGCCTCGCCGCGATCGCCGCCGGTTTCCAGCACATCCCCAGCTGATTCGCGGCCCCGGCTCGCGCGTCGAGCCCGGGGGCCGCTTCCCTGTCCCTTCCCCGTTGCGATGAACCCCTTTCTCGATGCGCCCGGGACGGGCGCCTTTTGCCATGCGTATCGACGTACAGCATTCCCAGCATGACATCGACGATGAACTCGACGCGCTCCATGCGCGTTTGCACCAGCCGGGCCATCGCCTGCACGGCCTGCCGGCCGTCGCGCTCGGCGACTCGGGCCTGATCGTCCGCCACCGCGAGGCGGACGGCGAATACTTCCTTTACGTCGAGGATCCGTCGGCCCGGCAGCTCGCCGGCTACACGATCTTCAACCGGTTGCCCGAACTCCCGCGCCGCGCGGACCGCTACCTGCGCGCACCGCATACGCGGCTGCGCGGTTCCGCGCAACGCAAGGGCCTCGCGACGACGCTGTATCGCTGGGGACTCGACGCGGGCCTGTGCCTGATCAGCGGCGCACGACAGTCGGTCGGCGCGGCGCAGCTGTGGACCGCGCTCGCGCACGACTACCGGCACGGCTTCGTCGACGTCGAAGGCCGCGCGCTGCGTTATCTCGGCGAAGCCGTCGCGGATCACGTGCACGGCGCGCTGCATACGCGCCGGCTGTTGCTCGGCGACGGGTGGACGCTCGGTGACCTGGCGCGGGCAACCGGAATGACGGACGTCGCTGGCGCAAGGTGTCAGGACGCGAGATGTCAGCAGGAGGGACGCGAACTCGCCCATCTGCGCGGCGCCGCCAACGCTCGTCGCGTCGCTCACGCCGATCACGCGTCGATGCGATAATCCGGCGGATTCGCGCGACGCCGCCGCGCAAACCACCTACCGACACCCGCCTCGATGGCTACCGAGCCCCGAACCGATTCCGAACGCCGCATCGACATCGTCGCGCTGTGCGGCAGCCTGCGTGCGCAGTCGTACAACGCGGCGCTGCTGGATGCGGCAGCACGCGTCGCGCCACGCGGGATGCGCATCACGCGCTTCGATCGTCTCGGCGAATTTCCGTTGTTCAATCCCGATGCCGAACATCCGTCGCCGGCCGCGGTGCGCGACCTGATCGAGCGGCTGAACGCCGCGGACGGCCTGCTGATCGCGAGCCCGGAATACGCACACGGCGTGACGGGCGTGATGAAGAACGCGCTGGACTGGGTCGTGGGATGCGAAGCCGTCGTGTACAAGCCGGTCGCGGTATTGAACGCGTCGCCGCGCGCGACGCATGCGGACGCGGCGCTGCGGGAAACGCTGTCGGTGATGTCGGCGTGCATCGTCGAGCGCGCGTCGATCGCGCTGCCGATTCTCGGCAGCCAGCTCGATGCGGCGGGCATCGCCGCGCATCCGCCGTTCGCGTCGGCGCTCACCGATGCGTTGCACGCGCTGCGCGCGGCGATCGACGCGCAGGCGCCGGGCCGCTAGACAACAATCGACGCGGCCGACCGCGTGCGCTATCGCGCCTTGGTGCGCGTGGTCTTCCTCGCCGGTTTCGCCGGCTTCGCGGCCTTCGCGCGCGGCGCTTCCTTCTCCGGCTGCGCGCCGCCGCCGGCCAGATCCTCGAGCCACGCCAGCGCATCGATATACGACAGGAATTGCTGCAGATATTCCGGCGACAGCTCGCGCATCGTCGCGAGCGACCGATGCACGAGGCTGTTCGAATTGAGCGGCCCCGCGTTGCGCGGCACCTGGTCGAGCGACTGGCGATACTGCTGTTCGGTCCGGACCTTCGACCACATCGTGCGGAAGTAGTCGATCAGCTCGGGATCGACACCGCGCCGGTCGGCCTGCGCATCGCGCGCGAGTTGCTCGACGAGCCCGCCGAGCGCGCCGCGTGCAGGCGCCTGCGCGGCGGATTGCGCCGTCTCGCTCGCGGCTGCCGCTTCACCGGCTCGCGCGACGATCTCCGCAAACCCTGCCAGCAGCGTCGCGAGCCGCGCATCGAGCAACGCGCGCGCGTCGCCGTCGAACGCGGCCGCGCGCTTCTCGAGCGCGTCGAGTCGATGGAAACGCACCGGATCGAGCCGGTCGGCGCCCTGCTCGCGCCACGCGTCGAGCGTCGCGCGCACGTGCGTCGCGTCGTCCGTCACTTCGGCTTCCCTCCGTTCGATGCGGACTTGCGCGGCACCGGTGCGATCTCCACGCGGCGGTTCTTCGCGCGGCCTTCGTCGTCCGCATTCGAGCTGACCGGCTGCTCGGAACCGAACGCGGCCGCGAACACCGACCGCGCCGGCACGCCGGCGTCGATCAGCGCCCGCGTGACCGTCAGCGCGCGCTTGGCCGACAGCTCCCAGTTGTCCGCGAACTGGCGGTTGCCGGCGCGCACCTGCTGGTCGTCGGCGAAGCCGCTGATCATCAGGATCTCGTCGCGCGTCTTCAGATAGGCGGCCAGCGGCCCGGCCAGCGTCTTCAGCAGATCGCGGCCCTCGGGCTGCAGCTGGTCGGAGTTCAGTGCGAACAGCACGGCGCCGCTGATGCCGATGCGACCGTTCACGAGCGTCACGCGGCCGGCCGCGAGCGGCCCGGCGAGCGCCTGTTCGAGCGACTTGCGCTGCTGCGCCTCCTGCTGGCGCGCACGCACGGCTTCCTCGAGCTTCGACGTGAGCTGCAACTGCATGCCGATCACGCCGACGAGAATCAGCACGAATGCGCCGAGCAGCACCGACATCAGGTCGGCGAACGCGGGCCACACCGGCGCGGAAGGCGTGCCGTCGTCGATTTCGTCATGCATGCGTTACGCTCCGACCGATGCCCGCCGACCGGCGATCTGCTGCAGGTCTTCGACGATCTGCTTCTGCGACATCATGCTCAGGTCGATCACCTCGCGCGCCTGCGCGACGTAGTACTCGAGCTGCTCGTCGCTGCGCGCGAGCGACTTCTCGAGCGCGGCCTCGATGCGCTGCAGGTGGTTCAGCAGCTTGTCGTTCGATTCGCCGAATATCTGCACGGCCGCACCGAATGCATCGCCGAGGCTCGCGACCTCGACGGCGCCCGCCGTGACCTGCGCGGCCACCGCATCCAGCTTGCGCGTCTCGGCATCGACCGTGTCGTTGAAGCGTGCGCCGACGCGATCGAGCAGGTCGGCCGACGTGCTGACGAGCGCGTCGATCGCGGTGCGCTGTTCGGTGGACGCGTGATTGACCGCGCCGAGCAGCGTTTCGAGCGTCGCGAGCAGGCGGCTACGCTCCTCGAGCATCGCGGTGTCGCGCACCATGCTGTCGGACAGCCGCTGGCGCAGCTCGGCGACGACGTCGGCCGCGGCCTTCGGCGCTTCCGACGCGGCCTGCACGAGGCGCGAGATTTCGTTGATCGTGTCGCTCGCGTGCACCTGCGCCTGCGCGGTGATGTCGTTCGCCGTGCGGGTCAGCGTGTCGCAGATGTCCTGCTGGCGCGTCGCGGCCTGTTCGCTCGTGCGCGCCCATTCGTCGCGCAGCGCGGCAGCCATCGCGGCGAGCGAGTCGTTCCAGGCGGACAGGCGTTCTTCGTCGCGCGCAGCCAGTTGCGTCTGCAGGCCCGTGTGCGAATCGCGGATCGTCGACAGCAGCTCGTTCGAGCGTTGTTCGAACGTCGCCGCCTGAGTGGTGAGATCGCGCGTCGTTTGCGCAAGCGCGTCGCAGATCTCCTGCTGACGGCCCGCGCTGTGCACGCCCGCGCGCTGCCACTCGTCGCCGAGCTTCGTCGCCATCTCCGTGAGCGAAGCATTCCATGCCGACAGACGTTCTTCGTCACGCGCAGCCAGTTGCGTTTGCAGGCCCGTGTGCGAATCGCGGATCGTGGACAGCAGGTCGTTCGAGCGTTGTTCGAACGTCGCCGCCTGAGCGGCGAGGTCGCGCGTCGTTTGCGCAAGCGCGTCGCAGATTTCCTGCTGACGGCCTGCGCTGTGCACGCCCGCGCGCTGCCACTCGTCGCCGAGCTTCGTCGCCATCTCCGTGAGCGAAGCATTCCACGTCGCCAGACGTTCTTCGTCACGGGCAGCCAGTTGCGTCTGCAAGCCCGTGTGCGAATCGCGGATCGTCGACAGCAGATCGTTCGACCGTTGTTCGAACGTCGCCGCTTGCGCGGTCAGATCGCGCGTCGTTTGCGCAAGTGCGTCGCAGATTTCCTGCTGACGGCCCGCGCTGTGCGCGCCCGCACGCTGCCATTCGTCGCCGAGCTTCGTCGTCATCTCCGTGAGCGAAGCATTCCATGCCGACAGACGTTCTTCGTCACGCGCAGCCAGTTGCGTCTGCAGGCCCGTGTGCGATTCGCGAATCGTCGACAGCAGATCGTTCGAGCGTTGTTCGAACGTCGCCGCTTGCGCGGTCAGATCGCGCGTCGTTTGCGCAAGTGCGTCGCAGATTTCCTGCTGACGGCCCGCGCTGTGCGCGCCCGCACGCTGCCATTCGTCGCCGAGCTTCGTCGCCATCGCGGTCAGCGAAGCATTCCATGCCGACAGGCGTTCCTCGTCGCGCGCGGCCAGTTGCGTCTGCAACCCCGTATGCGACTCGCGCATCGCGGCGAGCACCGCACCCGAATGCCGCTCGAACGTTGCGGCGGCGTCGCCCAGCGCCTGCGTATGCTGGCCGGCCAGCGTCTCGCCGACCTGCTCCTGACGCGCGAGCGCGTCGCGCCACGCGTCGGACAGGCGGCTTTCGGTCGATTCGAGGCGCGTCGCGACGCCGTCGAGCAGGTCCGTCGAACGCTGCGCGAAGGTGTCGGTGAACTGGCCAAGTGTCGTCTGCAGCTGCTGCGCGACGGCGTCGCCCGTGCGGCGCTGCTCGTCGAGCGCGCGGTTCCATACGGCCGTCACGTTTTCAGTCGTCTTCTCGAAACCGTCCGTCAGCCCGTCGAGCTGACGCTGCACGGCGCCCGTCACGGTGTCGCGCAGTGCGGCCATCTCCTGCGCGAGGCCCGTCATCGTCGCCGCGACGACCGGCTGCAGCGCGGCGCCGGCCACGCGCGCGCTTTCGGCAGCGCTTTCCTTCAGCGCGTCGCCGACGTTCGAGGCCAACCCGGCATACGCGCGCTCGGTGCGATCGAAGAACGCCTGCTGGCTTTCGATCTGGCGATCGTGCAGCGCGACGCTGCGCGCCTCGAGCGTCGTCATCATCGTCTGCAGCCGGTCGACCAGCGCCGGCATCACGTCGGCCTGGCGCTGCAGCAGCCGGAACGATTCGTCGCGCTGATGCGCGGACGAATGCACGCGCAACGTCGTCGCGATCTTCGCGTCGAGCTGCTGGCCCGCGTCGACGCGTTCGCGGCGCACGAGCGCGGACAGCAGGCCGAGCATCGCGGACGTCGCGACACCCGCGATCGACGTGCCGAACGCGAAGCCGAGGCCCTTCACCGGCGCGATCAGCGATGCGCGGATCGCGTCGAGGTCGGTCGCGCTTTCGAGCGCGGCGCCCGTGCCCTTCAGCGTCACGACCATCCCGAGCAGCGTGCCGAGCATGCCGAGCAGCACCAGCAGGCCGACGAGATACGGCGTCAGCGACGGGCCCGGCAGCGCGACGCGCGCGCCTTCGACCCGCGCACGCACCGCGCCGCGCAGGCCGGGGTGCAGCGTATCCAGCCACGTGTCGAGGGTCGCCGGCGGTTCGGTCAGGCCGGCCACCGCGCGCGACAGCGTGGCGGTCGCCTGCCGGTAGCGCAGCAGTTCCCACGCACCGGCGACGTAGCACGCGCCGATCAGCAGCGTGACGGCCGCCGCGAGCGGGTTCGACGCGACATAGCCGACGCCAATCCAGCAGACTGCGAGCAGGCCGGCGATGAAGACAACGAGATCAAGACGAATTCTGGACATAGCGTAGGGATTAGCAGGTACGAAGGGCTGCGAGCAGCCCGTCTACCGTTTGAAACCGGACTTCGAGTTCGGCGAGCAGGATGCTTCGCATCTCGTCGCGGAACGACTCGAGCCACGTGCTGGGCACGATCACCGCGGCGGACGGCGCGCCGCCATCGGCGCCGGCATCGGCTGCCGCTTGCGCGTCGGCCAGCGCCTGCCGTTCCGCGTCACGCAGCCGCTCGAAGCGCGTGCCGAGCAGCGCGGGCACGGCGGACAGCAGGCTGCGCTCACGCGCGCCGAGCACGCGCTCCATGATCGCGTCGAGCGCCGCGAGCCGCGCCATCCCGGACGAGCGCGA
>NZ_VWWG01000044.1:0-49153 GCF_011753085.1 Burkholderia sp. Tr-862 | reverse complement strand
TTCAGCAGCAGAGAAGCGAGATTATGAACCGTCTTTCTTCGCTCGTCAACAACTTTTTGAACTGCTTCGTTGCGACGGCGGGGGTTCAACTTCGTGTGCGCCGGGGCTCCTACAGCCTACCCTCGACCGCACCGCTTCCCTTCCCTCCCGTGCCGCGTTTCCGTTAGCGCGAAAGAGGCGTGATTGTAGGCAGCGTCCTCGAACTGCGCAAGGGGTTTGATGGATTTTTCTTCAACCCCGTCGATACGGCCTTCCGGCCATACCGGAGCACAAGGCCGCTTATGGTGCAAAGAACGGACTAGAATGTGAGGTTCTTCGCCCCTTTCTATACGTATTTAATATGCGCCAGCGAATCGCCAAACGCCTCCCCCCCGACGCCGACAAACTGGTCGGCCTGTCGCTTGCGCTCTTCGCCTCGGGCAGCCGCATCGAGGATCGCTTCTGGGAAGCGAAGCTCGACGCGCTGCTCGCCAAGATCGTTCGCAACGGCAACCAGACCACGCTCGACGCGGCACTCGACCATCTGCAGCAGAACCACCCCGATGCCTATGGCGCGCTCGCCGACATGGCCGAGACGCACAGTGAGTCGATGGTGATCGAGCACGACGGCCAGCCGTACGATGCGCTGCTGGTAGCCGTGCCCGTTCTCGCGTGGACGCGCTACATGATTCCGTCGGGCCCGCTGAAAGGCGACGTCGCCGACGCACTGCGCACGCAACTGCAGGCGCACGTGCTCGCAACCGGCACGCTCGTCGGACTCGCCCCGTTCCTGTACAGCATCGACCAGTTGCCGCGCCACCACGTCGAGACCTACCGGCTCGCCCAGCAGCTTGCGCATGCGGCAATCGGCCAGCACGCCGCCAAGCTGAGCTTCGGCGACCTGCCCGAAACCTCGCCGATCCTGGCCGACCCGCGCTTCCTGCTCGCCGTGGTTGCCGCGCCGGCCGGCGCACCGCTGTTCCGCTGGCAGGAAGAAGAGCACGGCAACCGGATCGAACGCGGCCAGTGTCTCGAGCAGTGGACCGCCCAGGGCGGCCCGAACCTGTCGGTCGCCCTCCCCGGCTGCGAGTTCGAATGCCTGCTTCCGGACGCGTACTATTCGGCCTGCCGCGATGCGGACGAGCGGATCCGTCCGCACACGGTCCGAACGGCCATCCGTTATCTTTTCGACACACTTGGTGCGGCACCGCAGGAACTGCGCGCCGTGGTCGCGGGCTTCGGCGAGCGCCGGATCGACGAGTATCGCGTCGGCTTCACGCGACGTGCCAGCAACGACGTGATCTATGGCGTCGTGTGGCCGCTCTACGGTCGCGAGAACGGCGACGTGTCGATCGACAGCGCGACGCTCGAAGGCGAAGCGCCGATCGAAGGGCCGATCGAGGAAATCGTGAGTCTGCTGAAGGAATGCGGCGTAACCGACGTCCGCCGGCACGCAGGCCGCTTCGAGCCCGAGTACTGCGACGACTGCGGCGTGCCGCTCTATGCGGATCCACTCGGCGAGATCGTCCATGCGGAAATGCCGGAAGACGCATCGCCGGCCCAGCCGCACTTTCACTGATCGCGCACCGCGGGCTCGCCGAGCCTGCCCGACAAAGCCGCTCCCGGTTCCCGCCGGAGCGGCTTTTTTCTCGCCCGCATTTTCCTCCACTCAAAATTTCGGACTTTTCCTAAGCCTTTCAGCCAAGCAGACATCGTGTAAGGTCTTTGTCATGATCAAACCCAAGACATGCCGACGGCAGATCAATGACTCACCTTATGGAGGTTGAATATGCGGTTCCTGGTGCTGAACTCAGACGCCGAACGGCGTGACGGACTGAAGGCCCTGCTTCGGCAGATCGACCGTCACGCCAGCATCAACGATGCGCCCGACGGTTTCCAGGCGCGCCGGCTGCTGCGCACCCAGCGTTTCGACCTCGTCGCAATCAACTGGCTGGACGTCGGCCGGCTCAGCGAACTGCAGGCGCTCTGCAGCGCCTGCTCGCCGACGCCCGCCGCGGTGCTGATCGACGAATCCACGCCGGAAGCCATCCAGCGCTTCTACAACTATGGCATTGCGGGCGTCATCCCGCACTCCATGCGACCGCACCTGATCGTGCGGGCACTCGAAATGGTTCTGCTGGGCGGCCACTACATCCCGCCCATCGCGCTCAGCCTGCTGCCCTCCGCTGCCGCGGCACGCCACGACGCCCATTTCCAGACGCTCGCCGGATCGCTGCCGCGCCGCCCGGCAAGCCGCCTCCTGTCGCCGAGACAGGCGCAGATCATGCGCTTCGTCCATATGGGCAACACCAACAAGATGATCGCCCGCACGCTCGGCATCAGCGAAGGCACCGTAAAGATCCACCTCGCCAGCATCTTCCAGCAGCTTGGCGCGGCAAACCGCGCCGCCGCCGTCGCAATCTACAACGGCTGGCTGTCGCCGCATCTCGAGGTGCTGCTGGCGAACCGCGAGCGTGCGGACAAGCCGGCCATCGGCGAACGCGGCCCGGTTCCTCTGCGCACGCAACGGAACAACCGTCCGTACCCGCTGCCGGACGCGAACACCGACACCGCGGACCTGCCGCTCGCGGCCGAACCGCCGGCGAGGTTTCGGCGCGAACGCTAGTCGGACTAGTATCGATATTGCGACGGTCAGCAAGTGCGGATTCCCACCTTTGATGCTCAACGAGTAATATGGACGCATGGGTTTTCTTTTCACACCGCTTCCGCTCTGGGTTGGCATCGGCGGCTGGATCGGCGCCGTGGCTCTGCTCGCGCTCGCGCTCTGGAAGCGTCCGTTCGTCCGCCTGCAGGACGCAACGCTCCAGCATGTGTGGCTCGCGCTCGTCACTGCAATCACGGTTCTGTGGGCCTCGAATGCATGGCTCGAGGACGGCATCGTCATGCACCTGCTCGGCGCGACGCTGCTCGTCACGCTGTTCGACTGGACGCTTGCGCTGATCGCGATGGGTGCCGTCACGGGCGTCGCCGCGATCGTCTTCGACGCGCCATGGCAAGGCATCGGCCTCACCTATCTGATTTACGGCGCCCTACCGGTCGCCGTGTCCGCGTTGCTGCAGCGCGCCGTGATCGCGTGGCTCCCGCATAACCTCACGTCGTTCATCACAGGCCAGGGATTCCTGTCTCCGGCCATCGCGATCGTCGCGGTTGCCGCGGCCGCGGCCGGCGTCCAGCTCGCACTCGCGGACGGCGTGCCCGTCGTGATTCCCGCCGGCTATCTGCTCAACACCGCGCTGCTCGCGCTTGGCGAAGCGTGGTTCACCGGCATGGCCACCGCGCTCATCGCAGTCTATCGTCCGGCGTGGGTCACGACGTTCGACGTGCGGCGCTATCGACTCGGCGGCCCGCGCGCCTGAGTGCGCCTGTCCCGATGCGATCGGTGCATGCGGCGATCCGATTCCGCAGCGCGGGAGAGTGTGGCATCTACTGCCGCCCAACTTTTTTACGCTAAGATTGAACTCCCGTTCTTCATCGGGCATCTATACCTGCCCGATGCCTCATTCGCTCCTCACCAATAACCAGATGGACAGCTCTCCTGCCTCGCTCCGGATTTTCCGGGCGCTCGGCAAGCTGGCGGCCTGTGTCGCGGGCCTGTCGCTTGCGCTTCCGGCACCGGTATTCGCCGAC
Source organism: Burkholderia sp. Tr-862 (assembly GCF_011753085.1). Classification (NCBI taxonomy): domain Bacteria; kingdom Pseudomonadati; phylum Pseudomonadota; class Betaproteobacteria; order Burkholderiales; family Burkholderiaceae; genus Burkholderia; species Burkholderia sp. Tr-862. The sequence continues at coordinate 45,526 of NZ_VWWG01000044.1, read as the reverse complement.
CTCCTCGACCAGCGCTCCGAACTGATCAACAAATTCGTCAACGAGATGCATGCCGATCCGATCGTCGCCGATTGTGCGGCGCACGGCAGCTTCATCGCCAGCACGTCGTCGGCCTTCGACCGCGTCGACTTCGCGCCGAACGCGTTCGAAAAAGGCAACGCGACGATCACGCCGTGGAACGACTCGTTCGATCAGGGCAAGCAGCGCGTAAAGGTCGACAACATCGTCGCCGTGGACGGCCTCGGCATCCACAGCGACGGCAGCGAGCCGACACCGCTGAAATTCCGCTGCGGCTATGTCGGTCAGCAAATGCTTGCGTTCAGCTGGAACGATCCCGTGCCGCCGCTGAAGCCGCGCGTCGAGCGCTCGTCGTCGTCGACGAAGAAGTTCAAGGGCAAGTCGCACCGCGGCAAGGTCAAGGCATCCGGCCGCACCGGCAAGAAAGCCGCCGCAACGAAGAAATCAAGCGGCCAGAAGAAAACCGTGAAGACGAAAACCGCAAAGAAGTCCTGATACGACCGAAGCTGCAACGACAGAAGCGAAAAAGCCGGCGCATCGCACGATGCACCGGCTTTTTTCATGTCGACGGTGGTGCGCTTACGCGAACGTCTCGACGTGCACCAGGATTGCCGCCAGCATCGCGGCACCCAGCGCCGCGCTGCGTTCGCCGTTCCAGCCGACCCGCTCGTCGGGCAGGTTCGCGTTGTCCTTGAACGGCATCTCGAGCGTCAGCGACAGGCAGCCGAACTGGTGGCCGATGTACTTCGATGCGAGCTTGAGCGCGTCTTCCTTGTACTTGCTCGCCGCGTAGCCATGCTCGGTCTGGAAATCCGGGCTCGCGACCTTGAACGCATCGATGAACGCGGTCTGCTCCTTGCGCTGCTGCTCGGTGAAGCTCGGCAGCATCTCCGAACCCGCGACGAACACGTACGGCAGATCCTCGTCGCCGTGAATGTCGAAGAACATGTCGCAGCCGATCGCATGGATCGCATCGCGCACGGCCAGCACTTCGGGGCTGCGCTCGGCATTGGGCTCCATCCACTCGCGGTTCAGGTTCGCGCCCGCCGCGTTGGTGCGCAGGTTGCCGTGCACGCTGCCGTCCGGGTTCATGTTCGGGACGATGTAGAACGTCGCGCGGTCGTAAAGCTTGCGCGCCACCGGATCGCCCGCCCAATCGCCCCATCCGGCCAGCCGCTTGACGAGCCCTTCGATGAACCACTCGGCCATCGTCTCGCCGGGGTGCTGCCGCGCGATGACCCATACCTTCTTCTTCGGTGCGCCGTCGACTTCCGGCGTACCGAGCGTCAGCAACGACATCGGACGGCCTTCGACCGTGCGGCCAAGCTCGACGACGCGCGCCTGCGGCAACTGCTGGACCGCGCCGAGAAACGCCGCATGGCGCTCTTCCGAATACGGCTCGAAATACGCGTAGTAGATGCTGTCGAACTCGGGCGTATGGTCGATGGTCATCGTCTTGCCGTCGAATGTCGTCGGCACGCGGAACCAGTCGACGCGGTCGTAGCTCGCGACCGCGCTGTAGTTACGCCATCCCGACGGATACGCGCATTCGGCCGCATTCTCGAACGACATCACGCAACGCTCGCCGCGCGCGCCGGTCAGGCGGTAGTAGAACCATTGTGCGAATTCCGAGCGGTTGTCGCCGCGCACGCGCAGCCGGATCGCGTCCGGGCTGTCGCACGACACGACGTCGATGGCGCCCGCGTCGAAATTGCTGGTGATCGAAAGGGTCATCTGTCTCTCCTCTGTCGACCGGAGTTGGTGCTTCAGCACTTACTCCGGTCCCATGCAAAGCTGTCGACCGGAGTTGGTGCTTCAGCACTTACTCCGGGCCCATGCAAAGCTGTCGAGCGGAACGGGCGGTTTGCCGCCTGCCCGGCCTCATGCATGCGCCGGCCGTCTCGTGAACGGCCGCCGGGGTCACTCGCCGATTCGCCGGCGATATACGTAAGTCGAATCGTTCGATGCAGCGGCGTCGAACGCGTAGTCTTCCATCGCGAAATCCTTCAGCGCCGCCGGTTCGGAGATGCGGTTCTCGACGATATAGCGCGCCATCAGGCCACGGGCTCGCTTCGCGTGGAAACTGATGATCTTGTAGCGGCCGCCCTTCCAGTCCTCGAACACCGGCGTGACGACCGGTGCGGCCAGCAGTTTCGGCTTGACCGACTTGAAGTACTCGGTCGACGCGCAGTTGACCAGCACGCGCGCCGCACCGCTGCGCGTCTCGAGCTGTTCGTTCAGCGCACGCGTGATCCGGTCGCCCCAGAACGCATACAGATCCTTGCCGCGCGCGTTCGCGAAACGGGTACCCATCTCGAGCCGGTACGGCTGCAGCAGGTCGAGCGGGCGCAGCAGCCCGTACAGGCCCGACAGCACGCGCACGTGCTGCTGCGCGTAGTCGAGATCGGCGGCCGACAGCGATTTGGCATCGAACCCTTCGTACACGTCACCGTTGAACGCGAGCACCGCCTGCTTCGCATTGGCCGGCGAGAAGGTCGGCGACCAGTCCGCGTAGCGCTGGAAGTTCAGCCGCGCGAGCGGGTCGGAGATGTCCATCAGCGTCGCGATGTCCTGCGGCGACAGCTTGCGCAGGCCGTCGATCAGTTCCGACGCATCGTCGACGAATGCAGGCTTCGTGTAAGACGGGACGTGGGCAGGCGTATCGTAGTCGAGGGATTTGGCAGGAGAGAGAACGATTATCATAGAGGCTCGCTGGCACGCCGTGCCTTGCGGTCAGACGAAAACCACCGATTGTAACGAATGACCCGCTCCTCCGCCCCGCATGTCGCACATCGCGTCGTGCTCGACTCGAACGTCTGGATCGACATACTCGTATTCGACGACCCTGCCACACGCCCGATCCGGGCTGCGCTCGAACGCGGCACGCTGGCCGCCGTGATCGACGGCCGCTGCCTGAACGAACTCGAGCTCGTGCTCGACTACCCGCAATTCCGGGAGCGCGCGATCGACAAGGCCCAAGCGCTCGCGACCGTCGCCCGCCTGACGAGCCTCGTCGAGCCGCCGCCCGTCGACGCCGACGCGCCGCCGCTGCCGAAGTGCAAGGACCGCGACGATCAGAAGTTTCTCGAGCTCGCGCGCGCCGCGCAGGCCGATTGGCTCGTGTCGAAGGACCGTGCGCTGCTCAAGCTCGCAAAGCGCACCGCACGTGACTTCGGCTTCCGGATCGCGCAGCCCGCGCCGTTTACCGAAGCCTGCGCGCTCGATGCCGCGTCGGCCATCCCCACCACGCCGGCCTGACGGGCCGACGCAACACGCTGCGACCGTATCGATGAACGCTCCTTCCGACATGCCTACGAATCCCGTTTTCCCATCGCGCCTGCCGAACGTCGGCACCACGATCTTCACGGTCATGAGCGCGCTCGCCGCCGAGAAAGGCGCCGTGAATCTCGGCCAGGGCTTCCCCGATTTCGACTGTGACCCGCGCATCGTCGACGCGGTCGCGGCCGCGATGCGTAACGGCCACAACCAGTATCCGCCGATGGCGGGCGTCGCGCCGCTGCGCGACGCGATCGCCGACAAGATCGCGCAGGTCTACGGCCGGCGCTACGACCCGGCCACCGAGATCACGGTGACGGCCGGCGCGACGCAGGCACTGCTGACGGCGATCCTGTGCGCGGTGCATCCGGGCGACGAGGTGATCGTCGTCGAGCCGACCTACGACAGCTACCTGCCGTCGATCGAACTCGCCGGCGGCAAGCCTGTGTTCGTCACGCTGGAGGCGCCCGACTACGCGATCCCGTTCGATCGTCTCGCCGCCGCGATCACGCCGAAGACGCGGATGATCATGATCAACACGCCGCACAACCCGACCGGCACCGTGTGGCGCGAGGCCGACATGCGCAAGCTCGAGGAGATCGTGCGCGGCACCAACGTGCTGATCCTGTCCGATGAAGTGTACGAGCACATGGTCTACGACGGCGCCCGGCACGAGAGCGTCGCGCGCTACCCGGAATTGGCCGAGCGCAGTTTCATCGTATCGAGCTTCGGGAAAACCTACCACGTGACGGGCTGGAAGATCGGCTATGTCGCGGCGCCCGCCGCGCTGACCGCGGAGTTCCGCAAGGTCCATCAGTTCAACGTGTTCACGGTGAACACGCCGACGCAGATCGGGCTCGCCGACTACCTGCGCGATCCGGCACCGTACCTGACGCTGCCCGACTTCTACCAGAAGAAGCGCGACTTCTTCCGCGCCGGCCTCGAACGCACGCGCTTCAAGCTGCTGCCGTGCACGGGCACGTACTTCCAGTGCGTCGACTATTCGGCGATCAGCGACCTGCCCGAAGCGGAATTCTCGAAGTGGCTCACGTCGGAGATCGGCGTGGCGGCAATTCCGGTGTCGGCGTTCTATCACGAGCCGCACGAATCGGGCGTCGTGCGCTTCTGCTTCGCGAAACAGGAAAGCACGCTCGCGTCCGCACTCGAACGGCTCGCGCGCCTGTAAGTCCGGCACGGGCGGCCAGACGCGGCCCGTGCCGTGCCCGGGCCGCGCTTACGAACGCGCGGTGCCCGTCGCCTCGACATAGGCCTTGCGATCGGCCGCCACGCGCTGTGCGGCCGGCCGCTCGCCGACCAGCTTCGCATGTGCCTTCCAGTCGATGCCGGCGTCGAGCAGGAAATCGCGGCCGAACATGGCCTTCGTCGCCATCCCGATCACCGGCAGATGGACCGATGCGGCGATGTCCGCAAGACCGAACGTGTCACCGAGCACGTAGGGCGAGAATTGCGTCATCCGCTTGAATGCATCGATCGCACGCGGCAGGCGCTTCTCGACATGCGCCTTGATCCCGTCGCTGACCTTGCCGCCGAAAAACGCTTCCGTATAGACCTCGCGCGCGGTCCATTCGAGATACAGCTCCAGCGTCTCGACGAGTTCGCGCACCTTCGCGGCCGCGAACGGCCCCGCCGGGAAAATGGCCTTGTCGGGATAACGCGCTGCCAGATACTCGATGATCACCTGCGACTCGAACAGCGCACCCTCTTCCGTCTTCAGGAACGGAATCTTGCCGAGCGGCGAATCGGCGAGCAATGCCGGATCGCCGATCGGCAACCTGCATGTCGCTTCCTCGAACGGGATGTCATGTTCGAGCAGGACGAACTTCACCTTGTTGTAGTAGTTGGACAACGGAATACCGCACAGCTGTAGCATCGGAGTCTCCTTCGTTGCTGGAGCGCGGCCGCAGCGACGCCGGCCGCACCAGGATTCGTCGCGCTGAAAAGCACGTTCGTGCTAGTCTAAAGCAGTTTCATGTCCGTCACGACAACAATGCATCCGCTGCGGCAGCGCCCTCACGGGTATGCGCACGAGCCCGCGCAACGCGCGGCGCCGCAGCCTCGCCATCCGATGGAGACACCCTCGCATGAGTGCTGAACTGCTGGCCTCGCGTCCGCCCGAGAGCGAATCGACGCTCGTCCTCACGCTGTCCAATCCCGGCGCGCGCAATGCGCTGCATCCCGACATGTATGCGGCCGGCGTCGAAGCGCTCGCCACCGCCGAGCGTGATCCCGCGATTCGCGCGGTCGTGCTCACGGGGGCCGATCGTTTCTTTTGCGCGGGCGGCAACCTGAACCGGCTGCTCGACAACCGCTCGAAGGATCCGTCCTACCAGGCCGACAGCATCGATCAGCTCGGCGCGTGGATCACGGCGATCCGAGCATCGACGAAACCCGTAATCGCGGCGGTCGAAGGTGCGGCGGCCGGCGCGGGCTTCTCGCTCGCGCTCGCGTGCGACCTGATCGTCGCCGCGCACGACGCGAAGTTCGTAATGTCGTATGCGCGCGTCGGCCTCACGCCCGACGGCGGCGGCTCGTGGTTTCTCGCACGCGCGCTGCCGCGCGCGCTGGCCGCCGAAATCCTGTTCGAAGGCAAGCCCGTCGCGGCCGAACGCCTGCATGCGCTCGGCGTCGTCAATCGGCTCGCCGTGCCCGGTGCCGCATTGTCCGATGCGCTCGCGTGGGCCGACTCGCTTGCCGGCATCTCGCCGAACGCACTCACGCGCATCAAGTCGCTGCTCGACGATGCGCCCGCGCAGCCGCTCGAAACCCATCTCGGCACCGAGCGAGATCACTTCGTCGCCTCGCTGCATCACGCGGACGCGTTCGAAGGCATTACCGCGTTTCTCGAGAAACGCCAGCCGCGCTACAAGCGCTGATCCGCGCAATCCCGCTGTTCGAACGGCCTCGCCGTCGCCGCATCGACACGCGTGCGCCGGCGCGCGGCCGCGCCTTCCCGCCGCCTGCAACGTACGTCGATCCATGCTCTAATGACCGCCTGTCGCGGCGTCCTGCCGGCGCCGTTTTCGCGCATGCAACGAAGGAGTTGACGATGATCGACGTCTACAGCTGGGCGACCCCGAACGGCCACAAGGTACACATCATGCTCGAGGAAACGGGCCTCGCGTATCGTGTGCATCCGGTCGATATTGGTGCGGGCGACCAGTTCAAGCCCGAATTCCTGAAGATCAGCCCGAACAACAAGATCCCCGCGATCGTCGACGCGGACGGCCCTGGCGGCAAACCGATCTCGCTGTTCGAATCGGGCGCGATCCTCGTGTACCTTGCGGAAAAGACCGGCAAGTTCCTGCCGACCGATCCGGCCGCGCGCTACGCGACGCTCGAATGGCTGATGTTCCAGATGGGCGGCATCGGCCCGATGCTCGGGCAGGCGCATCACTTCCGCCTCTACGCGCCGCAACAGATCGAATACGCAGTCAACCGCTACACGAACGAAGCGAAGCGCCTGTACAACGTGATGGACAAACGCCTCGGCGAATCCGAATATCTCGCGGGCGACACGTACACGATCGCGGACATTGCGACGTTCCCGTGGACGCGTTCGTGGCAGAACCAGGGCATCGTGCTCGATGAACTGCCGAACGTGAAGCGCTGGCAAGAAGCGATTGCCGCGCGTCCTGCCGTGCAGCGCGGCGTCGAAGTCCTCGCATCGCTGCGCAAGGCACTGCAGGACGACAAGGCGCGCGAGATGCTGTTCGGCGCAACGCAATACGCGAAGCACTGAAGCAGCACGCATGGGCAACGCGGCGGCATCCGTCGATGCCGCCGCGCGCATCAGAAGTAGTGCAGCGTAATGAATTCCGCCGCGCAAACAAGCAACGGCGTGTCGGGACGCTCGGCCTGCACCGACACCGACCACGTGACCTGCACGCCGCCCTGCGCGGCCTCCGCGGTTTCCTTCACCGCGAACAGCGCGCGCACACGCGTGCCGACCGGCACCGGCTTCAGGAACCGCACGCGATTCAGTCCGTAGTTCACGCCCATCTTCTGCTCGAAGCGCATCGCATCGGCCATCAGCGCGGGAATCAGCGACAGCGTGAGGAATCCGTGCGCGATCGGACCGCCGAACGGCGACTCGCGCCGCGCGCGCTCGGGATCGACGTGTATCCACTGGCGATCGCCGGTCGCGTCGGCGAAACCGTCGACCCGACGCTGGTCGATCTCGACCCAGCCGCTTGCCAGCGGTTCCGCGCCGACGCATGCATGCAGCGCCTGCGTCGACGCGATCAGCGGCAATGTCACGTCCGTCATGCGTCCGCTCCTTGCGGATGGCGCAGCCCGAAGATCACCTTGGTATGCACGGAGATCACCGTGTCGCCGGCGCCGTTGATGCCGATCCATTCCGTCGACACGATGCCGCGGTCGGGCTTGCTCGCCGACACGCGCTTGTCGTGGATCTTCTGGTGCATCGTGATCGTGTCGCCGGCACGCACGGGCTTGAGCCAACGGATCGAATCGATGCCGGGCGAACCCATGCTGGTCGAATCCGGCCCAAGCTTCTTGATGAGCAGGCTCATGAACACCGAACACGTATGCCAGCCGCTCGCGACCAGTCCGCCGAACGGCGATGCCTTGCCGGCTTCCTCGTCCAGGTGGAACGGCTGCGGATCGTAGCGTTGCGCGAACGCCTTGATGTCGTCCGGTTCGAACGTGTAGCGGCCGATTTCGGTCGTACTGCCGACTTCCAGGTCTTCGTAACTGATGCCCACAGTGTGTCTCCTCTGGCGCGCTCGCGCGTCGCCGTCATGCCGCGTCGGCCTGCGCGAAATCCGGCAGGGCCGCGATACGCGCAAGATGGTGATCGGTGTCGCCGAGTGTCGTCTCGATGATCGACAGCCGCTTGAACAGGTGCGCGGCGGCGACCTCGTTGGTCACGCCCATGCCGCCGTGCAGTTGCACGGCCTGCTGGCCGACGAAGCGCGCTGCCGCGCCGACCCGCGCCTTCGCGGCCGAAACCGCCTTGCGCCGCGCATCGGCATCGCCGCCCGCGTAACGCACCGCGGCCAGGTAGGTCAGCGAACGCGCCTGCTCCGCGTGAATCAGCATGTCGACCATTCGGTGCTGCAGCGCCTGAAAACGCGCGATCGGCACGCCGAACTGTTCGCGCGTCTTCGTGTATTCGACCGTCGCGCGGTTCAGTTCGTCGAGTGCGCCGACCGCTTCCGCACAGAGCAGGAAGGTCGCGTAATCGGCAATCTGCTCGAACGCGGCCGCGTCACGGCTGCCGCCCGTCAGTTGCCGCGCGGGCGTTTCATGCAGTTCGATCGTCGCGGCGCGCTGGCCGTCGATCGTCCGATAGTCGACGAGCTTCACTCCCGCGGCGTCGCGCTCGACGACGAACAGGCCGATGCCGCCGCCGTCGACCCGCGCGGGCACGATCCATGCGTGCGCCTGTGCGCCGTGCTGGACGACCGACTTGGTGCCGGTCAGCCGGTAAGAACCGCCCTGCTCGCGCGCCTGGGTGCCGAGTTCGTACAGGTCGTAGCGCGTCCGCGGTTCGTGAAACGCAACCGCCAGGCGCTTCTGCCCCTGTGCGACCGCTTCCAGCAGCGCGGCATCGTCGCCGGTGCCGGACCCGGCGACGCGCAGCGCCTCGATGCCGACCGCCGTCGCCCAGTACGGCTCGATCACGAGTGCGCGGCCGAGCTCCTGCATCGCGACCAGCATGTCGACCGGGCCGCCGCCGAATCCGCCCTGCGCCTCCGGCACGGGCAGCGCGGTCAGGCCCAGTTCCGCGAATGCGCTCCATTGCGCGTCCGACACGCCCGCCTCGCTGCGCACGATGGCCTGGCGTACGTCGAAACCGTACTGCTCGCCGAGATAGCGGCGCAGTGCGTCGGCGAACTGTTGCTGCTCATCGGTAAAGCTGAAATCCATGGTTGTCTCCGTTCCCTGATCACAGCCCGAGAATCATCTGCGCGATGATGTTCTTCTGAATCTCGTTCGAGCCGCCGTAGATCGACGTCTTCCGATAATTGAAGTAGTACGCTGCGAGCGGCGCGGCATCGTCGTCGCCCGCGAGGCTGTGTTCGCGCTCGCCCTCGAGGAACGGCACGTCGAATGGCGCCGCGAGCGGCCCGATCGCCTCGAACATCAGCTCGGTGAGCGCCTGCTGCACCTCGGTACCCTTGATCTTCAGCATCGACGCCTCGGGACCCGGCCCCTTGCCGCTCGTCTCGCGGCTCACGACGCGCAGCACCGTCACCTCGAGCGCCATCAGCTCGACCTCGAGCGCCGCGACCTTCGCGGCAAACACGGGATCGGCGAGCAACGGCTTGCCGTTCTTCTGCTGATTCGACGCCACGCGCTTCAGGAACACGAGCTCGCGCTTCGACGCGCCGACGCGCGCGATACCGGTGCGCTCGTGGCCCAGCAGGTATTTCGCGTAGGTCCAGCCGCGGTTTTCGTCGCCGACGAGATTCTCGACGGGCACCTTCACGTCCTCGAAGAACACTTCGTTGACCTCGTGATCCTCGTCGAGCGTGATGATCGGACGCACCGTGATGCCGGGCGTCGCCATGTCGATCAGCAGGAACGAGATGCCCTCCTGCTTCTTCGCCGCCGGATCCGTGCGCACGAGGCAGAACATCATGTCCGCGTGCTGGCCGAGCGTGGTCCAGGTCTTCTGGCCGTTGACGATGTAGTGATCGCCGTGGCGTTCGGCGCGGGTGCGCAACGAGGCGAGGTCCGACCCGGAGCCCGGTTCCGAATAACCCTGACACCACCAGTCGGTGCCGTCGAGGATGCGCGGCAGATAGTGACGCTTCTGCGCTTCGCTGCCGTATTTCATCAGCACCGGCGCGACCATCGATACGCCGAACGGCAGCACGGTCGGCGCGCCGATGCGGGCGCACTCCTCGTCCCAGATGTGCCGCTGCGTCGCGTTCCAGCCCGGGCCGCCGTATTCAGCGGGCCATGCGGGCGCGGACCAGCCGCGCTGGCCGAGAATCCGGTGCCAGCTCGCGAAATCCTCGCGGTCGAGTCGTTTGTGATCGAGTACTTTGGCGCGCAGGGCGTGAGGCAGATTGGCCTCGAGCCAAGCGCGGACGTCAACGCGGAACGCGTCGTCGGCGGGGGAATAATCCAGATCCATGCGCAGTGTCTCCTGACCGCGGCCATCCGGCCCGGCCAAGACCCACTGCGTACGTCATTGCAGCGGTTCTTTCAGCGCGGCAGGAATCGGCAGCGGCATCACGTCGATGCCTTCTTCAGCCAAGGATTGCGCATCCTCCGGCGTCGTGACGCCACGAATGCTGCGTGCCGGCGCCTCGTTGTAATGGATGCGCCGCGCTTCCTCAGCGAAGCGCTCGCCCACATTCTCAGTCTTCTCCAGCACCTCGCGCAGCGCGCGCATCACCTGCGCCTGCAGCGCACGCGGATCGGCCGGCTGCGCCTGCGTCGCGCCCGACAGGTTCAGGCGCGGCGCCGACGGCATCCGGTTGATCTCGGTCGTCCCGCACACCGGACATTCGACCAGCTTGCGGGACAACTGCGCTTCGAACTCATCGGCGGAAGCGAACCAGCCTTCGAACCGATGACCGTGCGGGCACTGTAAATCGAGGACCTTCATGCTGTGAATCAGGGCGTGTGACGAGTGTAGCGCAAAACGCGCTTTTGTGAACGATCGTGCTAAATCAGGATCGCGCAGCCGGAAAGCGGCCGCGTCACCGGATTGTAACGCGGCGCCCCACCCGCCGCTGACGCGCGGTCAGGGCTTCTGAACCGGGCCGAGCGGCCAGGTGCCGGACAGTACCTTGTCGAGCCACATCATGCCGATGATGGTCTTCACGTCGGTGATCTGGCCCGTGCGCACCCATTCCTGCAGGTCGGCTTGCGTCGCCGTGAAGGTTTCGAGGAATTCGCCTTCGTCGAGCTTGCGCTCGCCGGCCGTCAGCCCGCGCGCGAGATACAGGTCGATGAATTCGGTCGAGTAGGAAATGATCGGATGAATCCGGGCCAGGAACACGTATTCGCGTGCCGTGTAGCCAGTTTCCTCGCGCAGCTCACGCACCGCGCAGGCGAGCGCGCCTTCGTTCGGATCGAGCTTGCCGGCCGGGAACTCGGCCATGACCTTGCCGATCGGATAGCGATACTGGCTTTCCATCAGCACGCGGCCGTCGTCGAACAGCGGGATCACCATTACCGCGCCCGGGTGCTGAACGTATTCGCGCGTGGCCTGCTTGCCGTCCGGCAAACGGACGGTATCGCGCTTGAGCTTGAGGAATGAGCCTTCGAAAATCGCCTCGCTCTCGAGGCAGGTTTCGGTCAGTGCGGCGTCGTGATTGGGTAGTTCGGCCATCGGCGGCTCCGTGGATGAGCGCGACGACCAAGGGCCGGTCCGCGCTAATAACTAGCTTGCGCTGGCCGCCAGAAGGGCCGAGCGCAAGGATTGCGACGAACAGAATACTTGACGTATTCGCAACGAGCATGACGCCGCGATCGGCCGTGCTGGCGGCCAGCCCCACTACTGTGTTTTTTCAATCAGGCGAACGCGCATAGCGGGCCGCACCGCGCGTACGCAAGCTTGCGATCAGCGCGGACAGGCCCTTGTCAGCGTCGTTTGACGAGATACTGGAACGTGAAGCCGGGAAACGCGAACACGACAAAGAGACTGAAGGTGATCGCGTAAAACTGCCAGCCCTGTTCGAAGCGGTTGCCGGCGCGCGACTCGAGCCAGAAGCCGAGGGCGCCGACGACGAAATACAGCACGATCAGCTCGCCGATCCGAACCCACGCGTTCTTCTTCGTCGCGCCGAACGGCACGACGGCGAAGAGGCGTTGGTTCAGGAACGGCACGTTGGCGCATACGAGCGCCAACAGCACGATGAACCAGCCGGCTGCCGACATTACAGCGGCAGCGTATGACGGATCGCCTGCAGGCAGGCCGTCAGCAGCGGGCTCGGGATCATGCCGAGCACGACGACCGCGATGCCGTTCAGCACGAGGATCGTGCGCTTGCAGAAATCGCCGGTGACCGGGGTCGTGTCTTGCGGGGCATCGAAGTACATCAGCTTGACGATGCGCAGGTAGTAGAACGCGCCGAACAGCGACGTGATCACGGCCAGCACGGCCAGCCACGTGAGGCCCGCGTTGACGGTCGCCTCGAGCACCGCGAGCTTCGCGTAGAAGCCGACGGTCGGCGGGATACCGGCCAGCGAGAACATCATGACCATCATCACGAACGCGAACACGGGGCTGCGCTTGTTGAGGCCCTTGAAGTCGTCGATCGTCTCCGCTTCGAAATCGCGGCGCGCGAGCAGCATCACCACGCCGAACGAGCCGAGCGTCGTGATCAGGTAGACGATCGCGTAGAACATCGCCGAGCTGTACGCGTTCGCCGGTGCGGCCGCGTCGCCCTTCACGATGCCTGCGAGCAGGCCGAGCAGCACGAAGCCCATGTTCGAGATCGCCGAGTACGCGAGCATCCGCTTGATGTTGCGCTGAACGATACCGGTGATGTTACCGACGATCAGCGACAGCGCGGCGAGGATCACGAGCGCGGTCTGCCAGTTCTGTGCGAGCGGCAGCAGGCCCATCACCAGGAAGCGCAGACCCCACGCAAACGCGGCAACCTTCGGGCCGCCGCCGACGAACAGCGTCATCGCGGTCGGTGCGCCCTGGTAGACGTCCGGCACCCACATATGGAACGGCACGGCGCCGAGCTTGAACGCGATACCGGCGACGATGAAGACCACGCCGAACATCAGCACGGCTGCGTCGGTGTTGCCGCCGACTGCCTTGTACACCTCGCCCAGCTCGAGCGAGCCGGTCGCGCCGTAGAGCATCGAGATGCCGTACAGCACGAAGCCCGACGCGAGCGCGCCCAGCACGTAGTACTTCATCGCGGCTTCGCTCGACTGCGGGGCATCGCGGCGCAGCGCGATGACCGCGTACAGCGACAGCGACATCAGTTCGAGGCCAAGGTACAGCGTCAGGAAGTTGTTGCCCGACACCATCACCAACTGACCGAGCAGCGAGAACATGCCCAGCAGGAATACGTCGCCGCGGAACATGTCGCGGTCTTCGAGGTACTTGCGCGAATAGACGAGCGAGACCGCGAAGCCGATCGACACGACGGCCTTCATCATGCTCGCGAACGAGTCGACGACGACCATCCGCGAGAAGAAGTAGTACTGGTGCGGGTCCAACGCCTGCACCGCGAACCACACGCCGGCGACGACCGACGAAACCACCGCGATCAGATAGGTCAGGCGACGGCCGGCGGCACCGGTAAAGGTGTCGTTCAGCCATGCGACGACGATGGCGACCATCACCAGCGCGTCAGGCAACAGGACATTCATAGGTGCGTTCATGATCTTGATTTCCTCCGCTCGCGATTACTGGGCCAGCGGCAGTTTCGACTGCGCGACATGGGAGAGGAGGTTTTCCACGGAAACGTGCATCACGTCGGTGAAAGGCTTCGGATACAGGCCCATCAGCATCGTGAACGCGGCCAGCACGGCCAGCATCAGGAATTCGCGACGGCCGATGTCCTTCAGCTTGGCAACGTGATCGTTCGCGACCGCGCCGAAGTACACGCGCTTGTACATCCACAGCGTGTAGGCGGCGCCGAGGATCAGCGTGAATGCCGCGCCGAATGCGATCCAGAAGTTGTACTGGACGGCCGCGAGAATCACCATGAACTCGCCGACGAAACCCGAGGTACCCGGCAGGCCGCAGTTGGCCATCGAGAACAGCATCGCGAATGCCGCGAACTTCGGCATCACGTTCACGACGCCGCCGTAGTCGGCGATCTGGCGCGAGTGCACACGGTCGTACAGCACGCCGATGCACAGGAACATCGCACCCGACACGAAGCCGTGCGAGATCATCTGGATGATCGCACCTTCGACGCCGAGCTGGTTGAAGATGAAGAATCCGAGCGTCACGAAGCCCATGTGCGCGATCGACGAATACGCGACCAGCTTCTTCATGTCGGCCTGCACCATCGCGACAAGGCCGATGTAGATCACCGCGATCAGCGACAGCGTGATCACGACCGGTGCCAGGAAGTGGCTTGCGTCAGGCGTGATCGGCAGCGAGAAACGCAGGAAACCGTACGCGCCCAGCTTCAGCATGATCGCCGCCAGCACGACCGAGCCGCCCGTCGGCGCTTCCACGTGCGCGTCCGGCAGCCAGGTATGCACCGGCCACATCGGCACCTTCACCGCGAACGCGAGGAAGAATGCAATGAACAGCAAGATCTGCGGCGTCATCGCGATCTTGGCGTTCTGCCACGTCGCGAGGTCGAACGAATGCGTCTGCGTGTACAGGTAGATCAGCGCGACCAGCATCAGCAGCGAGCCGGCCAGCGTGTACAGGAAGAACTTGAATGCCGCATACACGCGGTTCGGGCCGCCCCACACACCGATGATGATGTACATCGGGATCAGGGTCGCCTCGAAGAACACGTAGAACAGCAGGCCGTCGGCCGCCGAGAACACGCCGATCATGATCCCGGACAGGATCAGGAAGGCCGCGAGGTACTGCGCGACGTTCTCGGTGATCACTTCCCACGCGGCGATCACGACGATCACCGTGATCAGCGCGGTCAGCACGACGAACCACATCGAAATGCCGTCGACGCCGAGGTGGTACGAGATGTCGAAGCGTTCGATCCAGGTCGACTTCTCCACGAACTGCAGCGCGGCCGTGCTCGAGTCGAAGTCCGTGATCAGCGGGATCGTGACCACGAGACCGAGCAGCGAACCGATCAGCGCGACCCAGCGGGCCGTCCCCGGATTTTTGTCGTTACCCACCGCGAGCACGAGGAGGCCGAAAACGATCGGCAGCCAGATCGCGGTACTGAGAATCGGAAAAGCGTGCATTAGTGTTGTCTCCCCGCCTTATTTGCCGCCGAGCGTTACAAACAGGGTCAGGAGCCCCAGCATGCCGATGATCATGGCGAACGCGTAGTGATAGATGTAACCGGATTGGAGGAAGCGGATCACGCCGGCGAACCAGCCGATGAACCGGGCGCTGCCGTTGACGAGGCCGTCGATCACCACGACGTCACCCTCCTTCCACAGGCCGCGGCCGATCGCCACCGAACCACGGGCGAACACCACTTCGTTGATCTTGTCCATGTAGTACTTGTTGTCCAGCAGCGTGTAGATCGGGCCGAACGCGCGGCGGATCACGGCAGGCAGCTCAGGACGCTTCAGGTACAGGAACCACGCGACCACGACGCCGGCGATCGCGAGCCACAACGGCAGCGTCGTCAGCGAGTGCAGGCCCATCGCGGCCCAGCCATGGAATTCCTTGCCCAGCTCTTCGAGGCCCGGATGGTTTTCGCCGATGAAGATCACCTTGTCGAATGCCACGCCATGTTCGAAGAAGCTGCCGTACAGCATCGGGCCGATCGCGATCGCACCGACGATGACCGACGGAATCGCGAGCAGCACGAGCGGCAGCCACACGACCCACGGGGTCTCGTGCGGTTCGTGCGCGTGGTCGTCGTGACCATGGCCGTGGCCGTGATCGTCGTGACCGTGCGCGGCCGCCATGCCCATCGGCGATTCGGGATGCTTCGGTTTGCGGAAGCGCTCTTCGCCGTGGAACACCAGGAAGTACATGCGGAACGAGTACAGCGCCGTCACGAACACGCTCGCGACCACCGCGAAGTACGCGAAGCCCGAACCCGCGAGATGCGATTCCTTCACGGCCTCGATGATCGAATCCTTCGAGTAGAAGCCCGAGAAGAACGGCGTGCCGATCAGCGCGAGCGAGCCGATCAGCGACGTAATCCACGTGATCGGCATGTACTTGCGCAGGCCGCCCATGTTGCGGATGTCCTGGTCGTGGTGCATGCCCATAATGACCGAGCCCGCGCCGAGGAACAGCAGCGCCTTGAAGAACGCGTGCGTCATCAGGTGGAACAGCGCGACCGGGTACGCGGACACGCCGAGCGCGACCGTCATGTAGCCGAGCTGCGACAGCGTCGAATACGCGACGACGCGCTTGATGTCGTTCTGGATGATGCCGAGGAAGCCCATGAACAGTGCCGTGATCGCGCCGATCACCGTGATGAACGACAGCGCGGTATCCGACAGTTCGAACAGCGGCGACATGCGCGACACCATGAAGATGCCGGCCGTCACCATCGTCGCCGCGTGAATCAGCGCGGAGATCGGGGTCGGGCCTTCCATCGAGTCAGGCAGCCACACGTGCAGCGGGAACTGTGCCGACTTGCCCATCGCGCCGATGAACAGGCAGATACAGGCGACTGTCAGCAGGCCCCAGTCGGTGCCCGGGAAGTGCAGGCTTGCAAGCTCGGCACGCTTCGCGAACACTTCGCCGTAGTTCATCGAACCCGCGAACGCGAGCAGCAGGCCGATGCCCAGCAGGAAGCCGAAGTCGCCCACTCGGTTCACGAGGAACGCCTTCATGTTCGCGTAGATCGCGCTCTCACGCGTGAAGTAGAAGCCGATCAGCAGGTACGACACCAGACCCACCGCTTCCCAGCCGAAGAACAGCTGCAGGAAGTTGTTGCTCATCACGAGCATCAGCATCGAGAACGTGAACAGCGAGATGTACGAGAAGAAGCGCTGGTAGCCGTCTTCCTCCGACATGTAGCCGATCGTGTACACGTGCACCATCAGCGAGACGAAGGTCACGACGACCATCATCATCGCGGTCAGCGAATCGACGAGGAAGCCGATTTCGAGTTTCAGCGAGCCGACGTTCATCCATTCATAGACGGTCGCGTTGAAGCTCGCGCCGCCCATCACGTCGAGGAAGACTTTCGCCGACAGGAGGAACGCGATCAATACGCCGAGGATCGTGATCCGGTGTGCGCCCTTGCGCCCCACTGCGTTCCCGAACAGCCCCGCAATCAGCGAGCCGGCCAGCGGAGCGAGCGGAATCGCCAGCAGCAGGTTTTCATTGAGTGTCATTGACATAACAGCGTTGCCTGAAATTAACCTTTGAGCTGATCGAGATCCTCGACATTGATCGTGTCGAGCTTACGGAACAGGGTCACCAGAATCGCGAGACCGATCGCGGCTTCCGCTGCGGCGACGGTCAGCACGAAGAACACGAAGATCTGGCCGTGCACATCGCCGAGGTAGTGCGAGAACGCGACGAAGTTGGTGTTCACCGCCAGCAGCATCAGTTCGATCGCCATCAGGATGATGATGATGTTGCGGCGGTTCAGGAAAATCCCGACGATCGCGATCGCAAAGAGGATCGCGCCGAGTACGAGGTAGTGAGCAAGAGTCAGCATGGTTTCTTTTCCTCCGCTTAGCCGTTGGTGCTCGTACCGGATTCGCTCTGCGCCGTTTCCGGCTGCGGCTTTTCCGCTTCCATCTTCACGAGGCGCACGCGGTCGTTGCGGCGCACCTTGACCTGATCCGACACGCGCTGGCGCTTGCTGTCCTTGCCCTTGCGCTCGGTGAGCCCGATCGCGGCGATGATCGCGACCAGCAGCACCAGGCCGGCGATTTCAAACGCGAAGATGTAGTCGGTGTAGATCACCTTGCCGATCAGTCGCGTGTTCGACCAGTCGGCCATCGCGCCCGTCGCCATTGCGTGCACCGTGTGCGTGTCGCCGTAGCCGCGCCACAGGATCAGCGCGGTCTCGACCACGATGATCGCGCCGACCACCGTTGCCATCGGCACGAAACGCTTGAAGTCGCGGCGCAGGTAATCGATGTTGATGTCCAGCATCATCACGACGAACAGGAACAGCACCATCACGGCGCCCACGTACACCAGCACCAGCAGGATCGCGAGGAACTCCGCTTCCAGCAGCATCCAGATCGCGGCGGCGTTGAAGAACGCCAGCACAAGGAAAAGCGCAGACGCCACCGGGTTGCGCGAAGTGATCACCTTCAGCCCTGATACCACCAGGAGCAGCGCGAAGATGTAGAACAGTACGGTCGTGAATTCCATGATTACCGGTTCATCGTTAGGCCATAGTCAGGCGCGGCTTGCGGGACGCTCTCGCGTGCCGCACCCGTCGCGGCGGCTCGACCCGTTCATGCCGGGCCGGCACTGCAAACACAATCAACGATACGGCGCGTCGGCGGCCTTCGCCGCAGCGATGTCCTTCTCGTAGCGATCGCCCACCGCGAGCAGCATTTCCTTCGTGAAATACAGGTCGCCGCGCTTTTCGCCGTGGTACTCGAGAATCTGCGTCTCGACGATCGAATCGACCGGGCAGCTCTCTTCGCAGAAACCGCAGAAGATGCACTTCGTCAGGTCGATGTCATAGCGCGTCGTGCGGCGCGTGTTGTCCGCACGCGTTTCCGATTCGATCGTGATCGCCAGTGCGGGGCACACGGCCTCGCACAGCTTGCACGCGATGCAGCGCTCTTCGCCGTTCTCGTAGCGGCGCAGCGCATGCAGCCCGCGAAAGCGCGGCGAAATCGGAGTCTTCTCTTCCGGGAACTGCACGGTGAACTTGCGCCGGAACGTGTAGCGACCGGTCAGCGCGAGCCCCTTCAGCAGCTCCGTCAGGAAGAAGGTCTTAAAGAAGTGTTGGATTGCCGTCATGATTTCGTCCGATCTTTACTTCACCCAGATGTTGAGCGGCGACATCATCCAGAAGCCGACCACGACCACCCAGATCACCGTGACGGGCAGGAACACCTTCCAGCCCAGACGCATGATCTGGTCGTAACGGTAGCGCGGGAACGTCGCGCGAACCCAGATGAACACCGACAGCAGCGCGAACACCTTCAGCACCAGCCAGAAGATGCCCGGAATGAACGACAGGAATTCGAACGGTGCATCCCAGCCGCCGAGGAACAGCGTCGCGGCGAGCGCCGAGATCACGATCATGTTGATGTACTCGGCGAGGAAGAACAGCGCGAACGCCATGCCCGAGTAATCGATCATGTGACCCGCGACGATCTCCGACTCCCCTTCCACCACGTCGAACGGGTGACGGTTCGTTTCGGCGATGCCGGACACGAAGTAGACGACGAACGCCGGCAGGAGCGGCAGCCAGTTCCACGACAGGAAATTCACGCCGTGGCCGGCGAAGAAGCCGTGCTGCTGCGAGCCGACGATTTCCGACAGGTTCAGGCTGCCGGCCGTCATCAGCACGAGCACCAGCGCGAAGCCCATCGAGATTTCATACGACACCATCTGCGCAGCCGCGCGCATCGCACCGAGGAACGCGTACTTCGAGTTCGACGCCCAGCCGGCGAGAATCACCGCGTACACGCCGATCGACGAGATCGCCATCGCATACAGCAGGCCGGCGTTCACGTTCGCGAGCACGGCTTCGGCCTGGAACGGGATCACCGCCCAGACGGCGAACGCCGGCACGACGGTCATGACCGGCGCGATCAGGTACAGCCAGCGGCTGGCGGCGCTCGGCTGAATGACTTCCTTCAGCAGCAGCTTCAGCACGTCGGCGATCGGCTGCAGCAGGCCGGCGGGGCCGACGCGGTTCGGGCCGAGACGCACGTGCATCCAGCCGATCAGCTTGCGTTCCCACAGAATCAGGTACGCGACGCACAGCAGGATCACGACGGCGACGACGAGGATGCGCACGATGGCCCACACCGTCGGCCATGCGATGCCGAGAAGCTGGGCTCCGCCCGCGTTGATCGTATCGAACAAGCTCATTTACGCCTTCTCCACCACCAGTTCACCGGACAGGCCGCCGAGCGCTGCGCCGGCAGGCGTCGCCGCCGACACGCGAACGACCGTCTCCGCAAGATTCGCGTCGCGCACGGCCGGCAACTGCACCGCACGCTCGCCCTGGCGCACGCGCACTGCGTCGCCTTCCTTCAAGCCCAGCTTGTCGAACAGCGCGGCCGGCAGGGCTGCGGCGTTCGCCACCTTCGCGGCGGCCGTCAGGTGCAGCGCACCTGCGCGGCGCACGAGTGCGTCGGCGTGATAGATCGGCACATCGGCGAGGCGCTCGAAACCGCCGTTCGCGGCAGTCGCCGCGACGCGTGCCGGCGCGACCGACGCCTGGTTCGACAGACGGCTCGCGACACCTGCGTCGCCGAGCGCCGCAAGACGCACTTCTTCAGCGGTCTCGTATTCGAAGTTCGGCAGGCCGAGCAGGCTGCCGAGCACGCGCAGCACCTTCCAGGCCGGACGCGTGTCGCCGAGCGGGCGCACGACACCGTTGAAGCTCTGCACCGAGCCTTCCGCGTTCACGTACGTACCGGCCGTTTCCGTGAACGGCGCGACCGGCAGCAGCACGTCGGCGTAATCGAGGCCGTGCTTGAACGGCGACATCACGACGACCATTTCAGCCTGGTTCAGCGCGGCAAGCGCCTGCGCCGGATCGGCGGTGTCGAATTCCGGTTCGACGTTCAGCAGCACGTAGCCCTTGCGCGGCTGCGCGAACGCTTCGCGGGCGTTCAGGCCGCCTTCGCCCGGCAGCGCACCGACGACGTGCGCGCCGACCGTGTTCGCCGCTTCCGTCAGGAAGCCGAACGTCGCACCGGTGTTGTCGGCGATCCACTGGGCGACGGCGTGCAGCTGCGCGAATTGCGGATGACGGACGGCCACGTTGCCGAGCAGCACCGCACGGCGCTCGCCGTTCGCGAGCGACTGGGCGACCGCTTGCGCGGCCGGCGAGGCAGTGACGCCCGCGAGCGTGTCCGGCAGTGCGACGCCGCGCAGTTGCGCGACGGCCGCGGCGACGCCGGCCAGTTCGTCGAGCCATGCCGACGGCGCAGCGACGATGCGCTTCGCGGTCGGGATCAGCGAGTCGTCTGCGGTCGCGTGCAGGAAGTGCAGCTTCGCGCCGTTCTTCGCGGCCTGACGCAGGCGTGCGGCGAACAGCGGGTGGTCGCGGCGCAGGAACGAACCGACGACGAACGCGGCATCCACGTTCGACAGGTCGGCGATCGGCATGCCGAGCCACGGTGCGCCCTGGACCGGCGCCGAGAAATCCTGCTGACGCAGACGGAAGTCGACGTTCGGCGTCTTCAGTTCGTTGGCGAGCTGCTTCACGAGGAACAGCTCTTCAGCGGTGCTGTGCGCGCTCGCGAGCATCGCCAGCGCGTTCGCGCCGTGATCCGCGGCGATGCCCTTCAGGCCCTTCGCGACATACTCGAGCGCGGTCTGCCAGTCGGTTTCGATCCACTGGCCGCCCTGCTTCAGCATCGGCTTCGTCAGGCGCTCTTCGCTGTTCAGGCCTTCGTACGAGAAACGATCCTTGTCCGAGATCCAGCATTCGTTGATCGCTTCGTTCTCGAACGGCAGCACGCGCATCACGCGGTTGTTCTTCACCTGCACGACGAGGTTCGCGCCGACGGAATCGTGCGGGCTCACCGACTTGCGGCGCGACAGTTCCCACGTACGGGCGCTGTAGCGGAACGGCTTGCTGGTCAGCGCGCCGACCGGGCACAGGTCGATCATGTTGCCCGACAGCTCGGAGTCGACCGTCTTGCCGACGAACGTCGTGATTTCCGAGTGCTCGCCGCGACCCAGCATGCCGAGCTCCATCACGCCGGCGATTTCCTGGCCGAAGCGGACGCAGCGCGTGCAGTGGATGCAGCGCGACATCTCTTCCATCGAGATCAGCGGGCCCACGTTCTTGTGGAACACCACACGCTTTTCTTCCGAGTAGCGCGACGACGACTTGCCGTAGCCGACCGCCAGATCCTGCAGCTGGCATTCGCCGCCCTGATCGCAGATCGGGCAGTCGAGCGGGTGATTGATGAGGAGGAATTCCATCACCGACTGCTGCGCCTTCACGGCCTTGTCGGACTGCGTGTGCACGATCATGCCGGCCGACACGGGCGTCGCGCAGGCAGGCACGGCCTTCGGCATCTTCTCGACTTCGACGAGACACATCCGGCAGTTGGCCGCAACCGACAGTTTCTTGTGATAGCAGAAGTGAGGAATGTACGTATCTGCCTTGTGCGCAGCCTGGATCACCATGCTGCCTTCGGGCACCTCGACCTTCTTGCCGTCTATTTCAAGTTCAACCATGATGGTGAATGGTCCTTAACCTATTTCCGCCCGTTCGCGCCTTCGCCCGACCGTGCGCTCAAATTCCGCAACCGGTGCTTCGCTTCAGGCTGCCGCCGCGTGCGCGTGGCCGCCGACCATGCAGTGCTTGTGCTCGACGTGGTACGCGAATTCATCCCAGTAATGCTTGAGCATCCCGCGCACCGGCATCGCCGCCGCATCGCCGAGCGCGCAGATCGTGCGGCCCATGATGTTCTCGGCAACCGAGTTCAGCAGGTCCAGATCTTCCTGGCGGCCTTCGCCGTGCTCGATACGATTCACGACGCGATACAGCCAGCCGGTGCCCTCGCGGCACGGCGTGCACTGGCCGCACGATTCCTCGTAGTAGAAGTACGACAGGCGCAGCAGCGAACGCACCATGCAGCGCGTCTCGTCCATCACGATCACCGCGCCGGAGCCGAGCATCGAGCCCGCCTTCGCGATCGAGTCGTAATCGAGATCGGTCTGCATCATGATGTCGCCCGGGATCACCGGCGCCGACGACCCGCCCGGAATCACGGCCTTGATCTTGCGACCGCCGCGCATCCCGCCGGCGAGCTCCATCAGCGTCGCGAACGGCGTGCCGAGCGGCACTTCGTAATTGCCCGGACGCTCGACGTCGCCCGATACCGAGAAGATCTTCGTACCGCCGTTGTTCGGCTTGCCGATCTCGAGGTAATTCTGCGGCCCGATGGACAGCAGGAACGGCACCGCGGCGAACGTCTCGGTGTTGTTGATCGTGGTCGGCTTGCCGTACACGCCGAAGCTCGCCGGGAACGGCGGCTTGAAGCGCGGCTGGCCCTTCTTGCCTTCGAGCGACTCGAGCAGCGCCGTTTCCTCGCCGCAGATGTACGCGCCGTAACCGTGGTGCGCGTGCAGCTGGAACGAGAATTCCGAGCCCATGATGTTGTCGCCGAGGAAACCCGCGGCACGCGCTTCATCGAGCGCGGCCTCGAAGCGTCGATACACTTCGAAGATTTCGCCGTGGATGTAGTTGTAGCCGACGGTGATGCCCATCGCGTACGCACCGATGGCCATGCCTTCGATCAGCGCATGCGGGTTCCAGCGCAGGATGTCGCGATCCTTGAACGTGCCCGGTTCGCCTTCGTCCGAGTTGCAGACGAGGTACTTCTGCCCCGGGAACTGGCGCGGCATGAAGCTCCACTTCAGGCCGGTCGGGAAGCCCGCACCGCCACGGCCACGCAGGCCCGACGCCTTCACGTCGGCGATCACCTGCTCCGGCGGAATCTTTTCTTCGAGAATGCGGCGCAGCTGCTTGTAGCCGCCGCGCGCAACGTAATCTTCGAGATGCCAGTTCTCGCCGTTCAGACCAGCGAGGATCAGCGGTTTGATGTGACGGTCGTGAAGGGACGTCATTTCGAAAGCTCCTCAAGCAGCTGGTCGATCTTCTCGCGGCTCATGAAGCTGCACATTCTGTGATTGTTCACCAGCAGCACCGGCGCATCGCCGCACGAGCCCATGCATTCGCCTTCCTTCAGCGTGAACTTGCCGTCGGGCGTGGTCTCGCCGAAGCCGATGCCCAGCTTCTGTTTCAGGTAGTCGGCCGTCGCCTCGGCGCCGCCGTCCGGACCAAGCTGGCACGGGAGGTTCGTGCAGAGCGTGATCTTGTGCTTGCCGACCGGGTTGAGCTCGTACATCGTGTAGAACGTCGCGACTTCCTGCACGGCGACGGCCGGCATGCCGAGATAGTCCGCGACGAACTGCATCAGTTCGGGCGACAGCCAGCCGTGCTCTTCCTGAGCAACGGCCAACGCCGACATCACGGCGGACTGTTTCTGATCGGCGGGATACTTCGTCAACGCTCGATCGATTTCCTTCAGGCCTTCAGCTGAGATCATTTTCAGACACGACTCTTTCAATTCCTACCGAACGAACAACCTGCCGCACTGCTGTGCATGGACGGCAGACCTGGCGCTCACTGTTGACAGCTTGCGAAGCCGCGCCGGCTCAGCGCGCATCGCGTGTGACTTACTGCTCGCCGCCCGCACGCGCAGGCGGCGCAACCATTAGCGATCGATTTCGCCGAACACGATGTCCTGCGTACCGATGATCGTGACGGCGTCGGCAATCATGTGGCCGCGCGCCATTTCGTCGAGCGACGCGAGATGCGCGAAGCCCGGGGCGCGAATCTTGAGGCGATACGGCTTGTTGGCACCGTCCGACACGAGGTAGATGCCGAATTCGCCCTTCGGATGCTCGACTGCTGCGTACGCTTCGCCTTCCGGCACGTGAAAACCTTCGGTGAAGAGCTTGAAGTGGTGAATCAAGTCTTCCATGTTGGTCTTCATGCCAACGCGCGACGGCGGCGCAACCTTGTGATTGTCCGTCATCACCGGGCCCGGATTCTTGCGGAGCCACTCAATACACTGTTTCGCGATGCGGATCGATTGGCGCATTTCTTCGACGCGCACCAGATAGCGGTCGTAGCAATCGCCGTTCACCCCGACCGGCACGTCGAAATCCATGCGGTCGTACACTTCGTACGGCTGCTTCTTGCGCAGATCCCATGCGATACCCGAACCACGCAGCATCGGGCCCGTCAGGCCCATCTGCAGCGCGCGTTCCGGGCTGACGACACCGATCCCGACCAGACGCTGTTTCCAGATCCGGTTGTCGGTCAGCAGCGTTTCGTATTCGTCGACGCACTTCGGGAAGCGCGTGAAGAAGTCGTCGATGAAGTCGAGCACCGAGCCGCTGCGCGCTTCGTTCATCTTCGCGAGCGCCTTCTCGTTGCGAATCTTCGACGCCTTGTATTGCGGCATTGCGTCAGGCAGGTCGCGGTAGACACCGCCCGGACGGTAGTACGCCGCGTGCATCCGAGCACCGGACACCGCTTCGTACACGTCCATCAGGTCTTCGCGCTCGCGGAATGCGTACAGGAACACCGCCATCGCGCCGACGTCGAGTGCGTGCGCGCCGATCCACATCAGGTGGTTCAGCACGCGCGTGATTTCGTCGAACAGCACGCGGATGTACTGCGCGCGCTCCGGCACGTCGATGCCGAGCAGACGCTCGATCGCGAGCACGTAGCCGTGCTCGTTGACCATCATCGACACGTAGTCGAGACGGTCCATGTACGGCACGGACTGGATGAAGGTCTTGCTTTCCGCGAGCTTTTCAGTCGCGCGGTGCAACAGGCCGATGTGCGGATCGGCGCGCTGGATGACTTCGCCGTCGAGCTCGAGCACCAGGCGCAGCACGCCGTGCGCTGCCGGGTGCTGCGGGCCGAAGTTGAGGGTGTAGTTCTTGATTTCTGCCATGACGCCCCCTTAATGTTTCAGACCGCCATAGCGATCCTCGCGGATCACGCGCGGGGTGATTTCGCGCGGCTCGATCGTCACCGGCTGGTAGACGACCCGCTTCTCTTCCGGGTCGTAACGCATTTCGACATAGCCCGACACCGGGAAGTCCTTGCGGAACGGGTGGCCGATGAAGCCGTAGTCGGTGAGGATGCGGCGCAGGTCGGGGTGCCCTTCGAACACGAGGCCGTACAGGTCGAACGCTTCGCGCTCGTACCAGTTTGCGGAGGTCCAGATGTCGACGAGCGACGCCACGATCGGCAGATCGTCGTCCGGCGCGAACACGCGCAGGCGCAGGCGCCAGTTGTTCGTGATCGACAGCAGCTGCGACACGGCCGCGAAACGCGGGCCGTCGTACGCACCGTCGCCGTACGCCTGGTAGTCGACGCCGCAGAGGTCGATCAGCTGCTCGAAACAGAGCTTCGGATCGTCGCGCAGCGTCTTTGCGACTTCGAGGTAATCGCTCGCCTTCACGACGAGCGTCAGTTCACCGATCGCTTCGGTGAGGCTCACCACGCGCGCGCCGAGCGCGGCTTCGAGGTTTGCCTTGAGGATCTCGATTTTGCTTGCCATATTGAGGGGACGCTCGGGGCTTTATTGACGGGCGATGGTGTTGGTGCGGCGGATCTTCGCCTGAAGCTGGATCACGCCGTAGACCAGCGCCTCGGCCGTGGGCGGACAGCCCGGCACGTAGACGTCGACCGGCACGATCCGGTCGCAGCCGCGGACCACCGAGTACGAGTAGTGGTAGTAGCCACCACCGTTCGCGCACGACCCCATCGAGATCACCCAGCGCGGCTCGGCCATCTGGTCGTATACGCGGCGCAGTGCGGGCGCCATCTTGTTGCACAGCGTGCCGGCGACGATCATCACGTCCGACTGACGCGGGCTCGGACGGAACACGACCCCGAACCGGTCCAGATCGTAACGGGCCGCGCCCGCATGCATCATCTCGACGGCGCAACATGCGAGCCCGAACGTCATCGGCCACAGCGAGCCGGTACGCGTCCAGTTGATCAGCTTGTCAGCCGTCGTGGTGACAAACCCTTCCTTCAAGACCCCTTCGATACTCATTTGCTTTCCACTCCAGACGAGCGACCCAGCGTGGCCGCCCATGCAAACCGGCGATTAACCCCATCACTCCCAGTCGAGACCGCCTTTCTTCCAGATATAGGCAAAGCCCAGCAGGAATTCGAGCAGAAAAATCATCATTGCGATGAAACCCGGCCAGCCGATGTCCCGCAGCGCGACGCCCCACGGAAACAGGAATGCGGTTTCGAGATCGAAGATGATGAACAGGATGGCGACGAGGTAGTACCGGACGTCGAATTTCATCCGGGCGTCTTCAAAGGCTTCGAAGCCGCACTCGTATGGTGCGTTCTTCTCGACGTCCGGCTTGTTGGGACCAAGGAGCTTGCCGATGCTGACCAGCGCTATACCTAAACCAGTGCCCACGAGGAGGAACAACAAGACGGGGTAATAGGCTGCGAGGTTCAAGGCAATCCTCTATCGGTTGGTTCTGAGCGTCCGGAGAATACCACTTCCGGCGGAAGGAATCATTTCGGAGTGCATGCGATCACAAGACAATCGCAAGACATACCCCACAAATGAAAAATGCCAGCCACTAGAAGCGGCTGGCATTGAGTAACTTTGGTGCCGACGGCGAGACTCGAACTCGCACAGCTTTCGCCACTACCCCCTCAAGATAGCGTGTCTACCAATTTCACCACGTCGGCACTGCATGCAACTCGGGTTGTGCTGCTTGTTCCCGCGAATCGCTTCAAGAATTAAATTCTAACCCGAGTTCCAGATTTGTTCAACGCACAAACGCAAAAAATTCGACTTTTTATTTCGGGACATCCTGGCCCGGCGCGCTCGCGGCCGAACCGGCTGCAGCGGACGCCGCGACAGCCGGCGCCGACGCTGCGGGCGCCGATGCCGGCGCGGTCGCAGCCGCGCCCAGCACGCCTGCCGACGGCGTCGACTTGTACGAGCCGAGGTACGTCAGCGCGAGCGTCGCGACAAAGAAGATCGTGGCCAGCACGCCCGTCGTGCGCGACAGGAAGTTCGCCGAGCCCGTCGCACCGAACAGGCTGCCCGACGCGCCGCTGCCGAATGCAGCGCCCATGTCGGCACCCTTGCCGTGCTGCAGCAGCACGAGCCCAATCACACCGAGTGCAGACAGCACCTGCACGACAATAATCAGCGTCTTGAATAACAGCATCACACCCACCCGATTGGATCAGGCGACCGGACCAACCGGCCGCCATCATGTTTCAATTCGACCCCGGACCGCTCAACGTGCGGCCCGGCAGATCGCCAGGAAATCTTCCGCCTTCAGCGACGCGCCGCCGATCAGGCCGCCGTCGATGTCCGGCTGCGCGAACAGCTCTTCCGCGTTGTCCGGCTTCACGCTGCCGCCGTACAGCACCGACACGTCCGCCGCACCCTTCGTCGCGAGACGCGCACGCAGGAACGCGTGCACATCCTGCGCCTGCGCCGACGTCGCGCTCTTGCCCGTACCGATCGCCCAGACCGGCTCGTACGCGACGACGATGCGGGCCGCCTCGTCAGCCGTCAGCACGGCCAGCACGGCGTCAAGCTGAGCACCGACCACCTGCTCGGTCGCGCCCGCTTCACGCTCGTCGAGCGTTTCGCCGACGCACACGACGGGCGTGAGGCCTGCCGCGAGCGCGCGCTGCGTCTTCGCCGCGACGATCTCGTTGCGCTCGCCGTGATACGCGCGACGCTCCGAGTGACCGACGATCGCATAATGCGCGCCGAACTCCGCCACCATCGCGGCAGCCACTTCGCCGGTGAACGCGCCCTGCTCGTGCGCGGACACGTCCTGCGCGCCGAACGCGACACGGCCAGCGCCGAGCTGCGCCTGAACCTGCGCGAGGTACGGGAACGGCACGCACACGCCGATCGACGTTTCAGCCGCCACCGCGCCCGCGCCCTGCACCACTTCATTCAGCAACGCCTGGTTGCCGGCCAGCCGGCCGTGCATCTTCCAGTTGCCGATCACTCGCTTTGTTCGTTGTTTCGACATCGTGTCTGTCTCGTCACTATCGTGTCATTAACGTACCGGAAACCGGCCGTCAGGTTGGATCTGGCGAAGCAAACCCGCGATTTTACTGCGCGCGGCTTGAACCGGTCAAACCGCTCATGTCAAGTCCGGCCGCACGGACCGTCAGGCGGTCGTACCCCAATCGAGCACGATCTTGCCGATATGCTCGCCGCTCTCCATCAGCGCATGCGCCTGCGCGGCCTCGCCGGCCGGCAGCACGCGGTAGATGACGGGTTTGATACGGCCGTCCGCGAGCAGCGGCCAGACGCGCGCCTTCAGCTGGGCGGCGATGCGCGCCTTGAACTCGACCGGACGCGGACGCAGCGTCGAACCCGTCACCGTCAGCCGGCGACGCAGGATCTCATTCAGGTTGACCTCGGCCTTCGCGCCGCCGAGCAGCGCGATCAGCACGAGGCGGCCGCCATCCGCGAGCGCGGACAGCTCGCGCGGCACGTACGAACCGGCCACCATGTCGAGAATCACGTCGACGCCGCGATCGTGCGTCAGCGACTTCACGACTTCGACGAAGTCTTCGGTCTTGTAGTTGATCGCGCGTTCGGCGCCGAGCGCCTCGCACGCACGGCACTTGTCGGCGGTGCCGGCCGTCGCGAACACGCGAAAGCCGAGCGCGTGCGCGATCTGGATCGCCGTCACGCCGATCCCGCTCGAGCCGCCCTGCACGAGCAGCGTTTCCTGCTCGCCGCCCTCGCCCGCGCCCAGCAACGCACGGTCGAACACATTGCTCCACACGGTGAAGAACGTTTCGGGCAACGATGCGGCTTCGATGTCGGTCAGCCCGTCAGGCACCGGCAGACACTGCGGCAACGGCGCGACCGCATATTCGGCGTAGCCGCCGCCCGCGAGCAGCGCGCAGACGCGGTCACCGAGCTTCAGGCCGAACGGGTTCAGCGCGGCATCCGACAGGTCGCCGCCGACGATCTCGCCCGCGACCTCGAGGCCCGGCAGATCGGAGGCGCCCGGCGGCGGCGCATACGCGCCCTTGCGCTGGAAGACATCCGGCCGATTCACGCCGGAAGCCGCCACCTTGATCAGCACTTCGCCGCGCTTCGGTTCGGGGCGCGGACGCTCCGCGAGCTTCAGCACGTCGGGGGCGCCGAATTCGGTGATTTCGATGGCTTTCATGGTGGTCGCTCCAGGATCGGAATCGGGGGCGCATCCGTGCGCGGCACGGGCGCCTCGCCGGCGCTGCTGCGCCGCACAACGATGCTACAGAAAAAACGGCCGGCGCGCTTTCGCACAGCCGGCCGTTCTCACGCCTTTGCGCTTACTGCTGCGGCGGCGTATCCGACTGCGACGCCGCTGCTTCGTTCAGCAGCGCCTTCGCCGACAGACGCACGCGACCCTTCTCGTCCGTCTGGATCACCTTGACCTTCACCTGCTGGCCTTCCTTCAGGTAGTCGTTGATGTCCTTCACGCGCTCGTTGACGATTTCCGAGATGTGCAGCAGGCCATCCTTGCCCGGCAGCAGGTTCACGATCGCGCCGAAATCGAGCAGCTTGAGCACCGTGCCTTCGTACACCTGGCCGACTTCGATCTCGACCGTGATGTTTTCGATGCGCTTCTTCGCTTCGGCCATGCCTTCGCTGCTCGTGCTCGCGATCGTCACGACGCCGTCATCCGAGATGTCGATGGTCGTACCCGTTTCTTCCGTCAGCGCGCGGATCACCGAACCGCCCTTGCCGATCACGTCGCGGATCTTTTCCGGGTTGATCTTGATCGTGATCATGCGCGGCGCGAATTCCGACAGCTGCGTGTTCGCACCCGAGACCGCCGACGTCATCTTGCCGAGGATGTGCATGCGGCCTTCCTTCGCCTGCGCGAGCGCGACCTGCATGATTTCCTTCGTGATGCCCTGGATCTTGATGTCCATCTGCAGCGCCGTCACGCCTTGCTCCGTGCCGGCCACCTTGAAGTCCATGTCGCCGAGGTGATCTTCGTCGCCGAGGATGTCGGTCAGCACCGCGAACTTGTTGCCTTCGAGGATCAGGCCCATCGCGATACCCGCGACGTGCGCCTTCATCGGCACGCCGGCGTCCATCAGCGCGAGGCAGCCGCCGCACACCGACGCCATCGACGACGAACCGTTCGATTCGGTGATTTCCGACACGACGCGGATCGAGTAGCCGAATTCGTCGGCGCTCGGCAGGCACTTGACCAGTGCGCGCTTCGCGAGACGGCCGTGACCGATTTCGCGGCGCTTCGGCGAGCCGACGCGGCCCGTTTCGCCGGTCGCGAACGGGGGCATGTTGTAGTGGAGCATGAAGCGCTCGCGGTATTCGCCCTCGAGCGCGTCGATGATCTGCTCGTCACCCTTCGTGCCGAGCGTCGCGACGACGAGCGCCTGCGTTTCGCCACGCGTGAACAGCGCCGAACCGTGGGTGCGCGGCAGCACGCCGGTGCGGATCTCGATCGGACGCACGGTGCGCGTGTCGCGACCGTCGATGCGCGGCTCGCCGTTCAGGATCTGCGAACGGACGATCTTCGCTTCGATGTCGAACAGGACGTTGCCGACGGTGGCCTTGTCGGCCGCGACCGTGCCGGCCGCCAGTGCGTCTTCCTCGAGCTTCGCCGAGGTCGCCGCGTAGACTTCCTTCAGCTTCGTCGAACGCGCTTGCTTGTCGCGCAGTTGGTAAGCGGCGAGCAGGTCGCCGTGCGCCAGTTCCGTCACGCGCGCGATCAGCGCCTCGTTCTTCGGTGCCGGCTGCCAGTCCCACTCGGGCTTGCCGCCTTCGCGCACGAGTTCGTGGATCGCGTCGATCGCCGTCTGCATCTGCTCGTGGCCGAACACGACCGCGCCCAGCATCACGTCTTCCGGCAGCTGGTCGGCTTCCGATTCGACCATCAGCACCGCGCGCTCCGTACCGGCGACGACGAGGTCGAGGCTCGATGCCTTGAGCTGGTCACGCGTCGGGTTCAGCACGTACGCGTTGTCGATGTACGCAACGCGCGCGGCACCGACCGGACCGTTGAACGGCAGGCCCGACACGGCAAGCGCGGCCGACGCGCCGATCAGCGCGGGGATGTCCGCCGGGATTTCCGGGTTCACGGACAGCACGTGGATCACGACCTGCACTTCGTTGTAGAAGCCTTCCGGGAACAGCGGACGCAGCGGACGGTCGATCAGGCGCGACGTCAGCGTCTCGTGTTCCGACGGACGGCCTTCGCGACGGAAGAAGCCGCCCGGGATCTTGCCGGCCGAGTAGGTCTTTTCGAGGTAGTCGACGGTCAGCGGGAAGAAATCCTGGCCCGGCTTCGCCGACTTCGCGCCGACGACGGTTGCCAGCACGACGGTGTCTTCCACGTCGACGATCACGGCACCGCTCGCCTGGCGGGCGACTTCACCGGTTTCGAGGCGCACCTTGTGCTGGCCCCACTGGAATTCCTTCACGACCTTGTTGAACATGGACATGGTTGCTCCTTTGAATTCATTCATTTCATTCGCCGTGCGGGCCATCCCGCGCGGCGGCGTCCCGACCGAATCACCCGGAGCAAGGTGTGTTTTTTATGCCATTCCAGCGCGACGCTCATCGAGCGACGCGCTGGAATGACACAAATCCCGACCCCGGCATCAGCCGTTCCGGCAGTCCGGCAAGCACGTGCCGAACAACCTGCGGTGCGCGTGACGCTACGCACCGCGCAAAAACAAAATGCCTGCATCAGCGGACTGACACAGGCATCTTGCTGGCGGCAATCGCCTCGATTACTTACGCAGACCCAGCTTCTCGATCAGCGCGCGGTAACGGTCGGCATCCTTGCCCTTGAGGTAGTCGAGCAGCTTGCGGCGGCGGCTCACCATACGCAGCAGGCCGCGACGGCTGTGGTGATCCTTCGCGTGGGTCTTGAAGTGACCCGTCAGTTCGACGATACGTGCGGTCAGCAGTGCGACCTGGACTTCGGGCGAACCCGTGTCGTTGGTACCACGGGCGAACTGAGCAACGACTTCCGACTTCTTGATATCTGCAACAGACATGTGATTTCCTTGGTTTCCTACTTGCTAACTGAACAGGCGGACACGGAAGAATGGCCGTGCCGTGACTTACAACCGGCGGGCATTGTAACACAACTGCACACCGTTCTACCGCCTCCTGTCACGGGCGCGTCATCGAGCAGGTCGACGGCATCTGCGTCCGCTGGGCGGGCACCGCGAGGACCGTCCGGAAGCCGTAGCCCGAGCCCTCGTTGTCGAAGCGCACGCCCGGCGTGCCGGCCTTGTCCATTTCCATCACATAAAGGGGCTGGATCAACTGGTGATCCTGCGCGCGCATCGTCGACGCGTGGAAGCCGTCGTCGAACGACAGCCCCTCCAGCGCATGCGCCACCGCGACCGGGTCGGCCGAACCGGCCCGAGTCATCGCCATCGCGAGCATTTCGATCATCAGGCTCATGCGCCGCACCGGATAGTCGTCCTGCGCCGCGGGGAAACGGGTCCGGAACGCGCGGTAGAACGCATCCGACTTCGCGCCGCCGGCGTTCGGATGCCAGTCCGCAACGGCGATCACCCGCCCGACGCCGGCGTCGCCGAGCGCGGCCGGCGCGCCGAGGCTGTTGCCGTAGAACGTATAGAACTTCGCGTTCAGCCCCTGCTCGCGCGCCGCCTTCACGAGCAGCGTGAGATCGTTGCCCCAGTTGCCGGTCACGACGGCGTCCGCGCCGCTCGCCCGAATCTTCGCGATGTACGGCGAGAAATCCTTGATGCGGCCGATCGGGTGGAATTCGTCGCCGGCGATCGTCACGTCGGGGCGCCGTCCGGCCAGCGCCTGCCGCGCGAGCGTGCTGACGTCGTGGCCGAAGCTGTAGTCCTGGTTCAGCAGATAGACCTTGCGCAGCGCGCGGTCGCGCGCCATCACGTCCGCCAGCGCAGCCATCCGCATCCCCGCGTGCGCATCGAAACGGAAATGCCAGAAGCTGCAGCGCGCGCCGGTCAGCGCCGGATCGTCGGCCGAATAGTTCACGAACAGCATCCGGCTGTCCGGGTTACGCGCGTTCAGTTTGTCGAGCGCCGCGACGAGCGCGGCCGCGACCGCCGAGCTGTTGCCCTGCGCGACGAAGCCGATGTGCCGGTCCGCCGCCGCGCGCAACTGCACGAGCGCCTCTTCCGGGCTGCCCTTGCTGTCGAGCACGACGAGTTCGAGCGGATGCGCGCCATCGCGCAGCTTCACGCCGCCCGCCGCATTGACCTGCTCGACGCCGAAGCGCAGGTTGCGCTCGACCGCCGCGCCCGCATTCGCGAACGGGCCCGACATTCCTTCGATCAGCGCGATCCGCACCGGCTCGCCTGCCGCGAATGCGGACGACACCAGCATCCACCCCGCGCTCAATGCGAGCGCGCACCGTTTCCACTGCTGCATCGGCTACCTGCCCTTCAATCTGTCCGAGAAGCGCGGATCATAGGCCGCGGGCGCTGCCGGCCGCAAGCGCGGTGCGACACCGCGTCCCGACGGCACACTGCCGGCGATCCGCACCGATTTTTTCGGCACGACGCGCCGGCGCGCGCCGTCCGTGATACAACTGAACGGTCAGAGAGTTCTGGAGAATCCGATGCGCATTCGCATTCCCGTGCGCCTGCCGGTGCTGGTCGCCTGCGCGGCGGCGCTGCTCGCCGGCTGCGCGCAACCGTGGCAGCAATACCAGTCCGGCCAGGACGAGTCGGCGATCGTGGCGCGCATGGGCCCGCCGCGCGAAATCTACGACCTGCCGGGCGGCGGCAAGCGCCTGATGTGGCCGACCCAGCCGATGGGCGAGATCACCGTCGCGGCCGATGTCGACGCGGCCCACCGGATCGTCAACGTGCGCCAGGTGCTGCAGCCGAGCGAGTTCTATCGCGCGGAAATCGGCAAGTGGACCAAGACCGACGTGCTCGTGAATTTCGGCCGTCCGGTCGAGACGTCCTACTTCCCGCTGATGAAGCGCGAGGTGTGGACCTACCGCTATCTCGAAGACAACGTCTGGTACATGATGTACAGCTTCTACTTCGATCCGCAGGGCATCCTGCGCACGACGCAGAAAACACCGGACCCGCTGCACGATCCCGACCGCCGCAATCTGTTCTGACCGATTACGCATTTATCTGCAATTTTCGCAATGGCCATTCACGCATTATTGCGTGAATGGCCATTTCATTTTTTCCACCATATTCGATTAACTCATCAATCGCGCGGCAATCCTTTCCGATTGACGGCGTTCGGCAAGCGATCTCGCGAAACACCGCGCCACGCGGCCGCCAGCGGGAAACAGGCACGCGCGATGCATCTCATGCGTCGCAATGGTGCATTTAGTGCACCTCGCCCGATCCAGTTGAAACAATTTGTATCAGTGGCACCCGGCGTTAGGGCATACCCCTAATATCAGTCGAAATTGAACCTTTCAGTTCAGAAAGGATCCTATTGCTCCACTTCGTCCCGTATTCGTTTGCCATTTGTTTTCCTTTATCGGAAAGGAGTCCTTATGAACCGCCCCAAGAGCATGCTGGTTGCCAACATCGCCTGGGCCCGCGAGACGCGCGAACACACGCCCGGCTTCTTCGACGCGCTTGCGCGCGGCCAGAACCCGCGCGTGCTGTGGATCGGCTGCGCCGACAGCCGGGTGCCGGCCGAAACCATCACGCACAGCGTGCCCGGCGAGCTGTTCGTCCATCGCAACATCGCCAACCTGTTCCATCCCGACGATGACAATTCCGCCAGCGTGCTCGAGTACGCCGTGCGCGTGCTCGAAGTCGACCACGTGATCGTGTGCGGCCACTACGGGTGCGGCGGTGTGCGCGCGTCGCTGCTGCCGCCGCCCGCCGACCTGCCGCACGTCGCGCGCCGCATCGCGCCGCTTTGCGCGCTCGCGCGACGCCATCGCGACACGCTCGACGGACTCGACGACACGGCCGCCGCCGACCGCCTGGCCGAGCTGAACGTGCTCGAACAGGTGCGGCTGCTGCGCGCGTCGCCGATCGTGCAAGGCCGGAAGCGGCCGCCGCTCGTACACGGCTGGATCTTCTCGCTCGCCGACGGCCTCCTGAAGGAACTCGACTCCGGCTATGCGGCGCCGCCGGCCGAAACCGAACCGGAGCATGCCGCCACGGCCGCCGCGGCCGCCTGACCCGTGCCCTTCCCCAACGCTACGAAATCGCCCCAACCATGAAACTGAACGAGCGCCTGTCCACCCTGCCGCGCGACATCGTCGCCGGCATCGTCGTTTTCCTCGTCGCGCTGCCGCTGTGTCTCGGCATCGCCAATGCATCCGGTGTCGAGCCATTCGCCGGGCTCGTGTCCGGCATCGTCGGCGGCATCGTCGTCGCGCTGCTGAGCGGCTCGTCGCTGTCGGTCAGCGGGCCTGCCGCCGGCCTCGTCGTAATCGTCGTCGAAGGGATCGCGCAACTCGGCAGCTTCTCCGCGTTCCTGCTCGCGGTGCTGCTGTCCGGCGTGCTGCAGTTCGGCTTCGGCATGCTGCGCGCCGGCCGCTTCGCCGCCTATGTGCCGTCGCCCGTCATCAAGGGCATGCTCGCGGCGATCGGCCTGCTGCTGATCCTGAAGCAGATTCCGTTCGCGTTCGGCCTTGGCGGCTCGGCCGCGCAATCGTTTGCATCGTGGCCGGGCCTGCCGACCGCCTGGGCCGCCACGGCCATCGCGCTCGCCTCGCTCGGGTTGCTGATCGCCTGGGACACGCCGGCGCTCAAGCGCTTTGCCTGGGTGCGCTCGGTGCCCGCGCCGCTCGCGGTCGTCGTGTTCGGCATCGGCGCCACGCTGGTGCTCGGCGCCTTCATGCCGTCGGTCGCGCTGGGCGCCGCGCATCGCGTCACGTTGCCCGAGCTCGAATCGTTCGCGGCGCTCGCGGCATCGCTGAAGCACGCCGAGCTCGGCCCGAACTTCGCGCAGCTCGTCAATCCGGACGTATGGCGCGTGGCGATCACGCTCGCGGTCGTCGCGAGCCTCGAAACGCTGCTGAGCCTGGAAGCGGTCGAACAGATCGATCCGAAGCGCCGGCCGACCCAGCCGGACCGCGAACTGAAGGCCCAGGGCGTCGGCAATCTCGTCGCGGGCGCGGTCGGCGGGCTGCCGATCACGTCGGTGATCGTGCGCAGCTCGGTCAACGTGAACGCGGGGGCGCAGAGCCGGATGTCGGCGATCGTGCACGGGATCCTGCTGCTCGCCAGCGTGTTCGCGCTCACCGGGCTGATCAACCTGATCCCGCTCGCGAGCCTCGCGGCCATCCTGATCCACACCGGCTTCAAGCTCGCGAAACCGGCGCTGTTCCGCTCGGTGCTGAAGCAGGGTCCGGCCGCGTTCGTGCCGTTCGCCGCGACGATCGCGGGCGTGCTGGCGGTCGACCTGCTGTTCGGCATCGCGCTCGGCCTCGCATGCAGCGTGCTGGCGGTCGCGGTGGCGAACCTGAAGAGCCCCGTCACGCTCGCACAGCACGACGATCACTTCCTGCTGTCGTTCCGCAAGGACGTGTCGTTCCTCGGCAAGGTGCAGGTCAAGCATCACCTGCGGCACATTCCGGACCGCGCGGCCGTGATCATCGACGCGACGCGCGCCGACTACATCGATCACGACGTGCTCGAACTGCTCGATGCATTCGTCGCCGATGCGCCGCGGCGCGGGATCACGGTGGAATTCCGCCGCCGCAGCCCGGCGCCCCGCCCGGCCGCGCGCCGCTGGCTGTTCCGCGCCCCGGCCGCCGAATGAGCGACGCATGAAAAAACGCCCCGGGCGGCACAGGGCCGCACGGGGCGTTTCGGGCGCTCGACGCGCAGCGCTTACGAGCGCTGCGGGTTGACCTTGTCGTCCTTCGAGTGCAGCTTGTTCAGCGCGGCGATGTACGCCTTCGCGGAAGCCGCGACGATATCCGGGTCGGTGCCGACGCCATTGACGATCCGCCCGCTCTTCGACAACCGCACCGTCACTTCGCCCTGCGCCTGCGTACCGGTCGTGATCGCGTTCACCGAGTACAGCAGCAGTTCCGAACCGCTGCCGACTTCGCTCTCGATCGCGTTGAACGTCGCGTCGACGGGGCCATTGCCACGTGCCTCGCCGGTCACTTCCTTGCCCTCGAGCGCGAACACGACCTTGGCCTGCGGCTGCTCGCCGGTTTCCGAGCGCTGCGACAGCGACACGAACTTGTAGTGCTCCTGCTCATGCGCGAACGCCGACTCCTCGGAGACGATCGCGATGATGTCTTCGTCGAAAATCTCGGACTTGCGGTCGGCCAGATCCTTGAAGCGCATGAACGCGGCGTTCAGTTCGGCTTCGCTGTCGAGCGACACGCCGAGCTCCTGCAGGCGCTGCTTGAACGCATTGCGGCCCGACAGCTTGCCGAGCACGATCTTGTTCGCGGTCCAGCCCACGTCTTCCGCGCGCATGATCTCGTACGTGTCGCGCGCCTTCAGCACGCCGTCCTGATGGATCCCCGACGCGTGCGCAAAGGCGTTCGCGCCGACCACGGCCTTGTTCGGCTGCACGACGAAACCGGTGATTTGCGACACGAGCTTCGACGTCGGGACGATCTGCGTGGTGTCGATACCGACGTCGAGGCCGAAATAGTCCTTGCGGGTCCTCACGGCCATCACGATTTCCTCGAGCGACGTGTTGCCCGCGCGCTCGCCGAGACCGTTGATCGTGCACTCCACCTGCCGCGCTCCGCCGATCTTCACGCCGGCGAGCGAGTTCGCCACCGCCATCCCGAGGTCGTTGTGGCAATGCACGGAGAAGATCGCCTTGTCCGAGTTCGGAATGCGTTCGCGCAGCGTCTTCACGAGGTTGCCGTAGAGTTCCGGCACGCCGTAGCCGACCGTATCGGCGATGTTGATCGTCGTCGCCCCTTCTGCGATCACGGCTTCCAGCACGCGGCACAGGAAGTCGAGATCCGAACGGCTGCCGTCTTCCGGCGAGAATTCGACGTTGTCGGTGAACTTGCGCGCGAAGCGCACCGCGAGGCGTGCCTGCTCGAACACCTGGTCCGGCGTCATCCGCAGCTTCTTCTCCATGTGCAGCGGCGACGTCGCGATGAACGTGTGGATCCGCGCACTATTGGCCGGCTTCAGCGCGTCGGCCGCGCGCTGGATGTCCTTGTCGTTGGCGCGCGCCAGCGAGCAGATCGTGCTGTCCTTCACGAGACCGGCGATCGTGTGAATCGCGTCGAAGTCGCCGTTCGAGCTGGCTGCGAAGCCGGCCTCGATCACGTCGACCTTCATCCGCTCGAGATGCTTCGCGATGCGGATTTTCTCTTCCTTCGTCATCGACGCGCCGGGCGATTGTTCACCGTCACGCAACGTCGTATCGAAAATGATCAGCTTGTCTGTCATGGGGGGCTCCAGGGCTCTTTATACGGGAATCAAACGTAATGAGATCGCGCCACCGCTGGCGACGCTCAACAACAGACGAGGCTTGACGGAGGGCGAGAACGGTCAGCGCGGCAGGCGCGCCAAAGCTAGCGCGCGTAGCGGCGCACCGGCTAGAAGGAGGGAGAGGCGGGAAAATGCAGTCATGCCAAAGACTATAGCGGCATTCCGCAAGGTGCGCAATCGGACGGCACCCGCGAGACCGGGCCGCGCAATGCGCAAAAGGGGCACATGGAAACGGCGGCCGCGAGGCCGCCGTTTCCGGGCAGGTTGCGCGTCAGTGATCGCGCTGAGACGAGCGTGCCGGATTCGCCCGCCCGCGGATGGCCATGTAGGCCCAGAACACGTAGCCGGACAGCCCGTACAGCACGAACAGGCAGAACAGCATCAGCGGCGGATCGGACGACACGAGCACGAACGCGACGACGACCAGCAGGATCGCCGCGAACGGCACGCGGTGCCGCACGTCGAGCGCCTTGCCGCTGTAGAACGGCGCGTTCGATACCATCGTCACGCCCGCGTAGATCGTCAGCACGAACGCGACCCACGGCAGCCAGCCGAGCTTCATCGGCACGCGGTTGTCGGTCGCGAGCCAGACGAAGCCGGCGATCAGCGCGGCGGCGGCCGGGCTCGGCAGCCCCTGGAAGAAGCGCTTGTCGACGACGCCGATGTTGGTGTTGAAGCGCGCGAGGCGCAGCGCGGCGCCCGAGCAGTAGACGAACGCGGCGAGCCAGCCCCAGCGGCCGAGATCCTTCAGCACCCATTCGTACATCACGAGCGCGGGCGCGACGCCGAACGACACCATGTCCGACAGGCTGTCGAACTGTTCGCCGAACGCGCTTTGCGTATGCGTCATGCGCGCGACGCGCCCGTCCATCCCGTCGAGCACCATCGCGACGAAGATCGCGATCGCGGCGATCTCGAAGCGCACGTTCATCGCCTGCACGACCGCGAAGAAACCGCAGAACAGCGCGGCGGTCGTGAACGCGTTCGGCAGCAGGTAGATGCCGCGTGTCTTCAGGAACCGCTGGCGCGCGGCGCGGCGGCTTTCGGGCACCGGATCGGGCGCCATTATCTTGTTGCGGCGGAACGGGCGTGGCGTCTGGCTGGACCCGTTGCGCGGCCGGCGCGGTTTGAATGCGGCCATCGTGGGCTCCGCCGGTTACTGTTCGAGCTCGGCGAGGATCGTCGACGACGCGTAGACCTTCTCGCCGATCGACACCTTCGCGCGGCTGCCGAGCGGCAGGTACACGTCGACGCGCGAACCGAAGCGGATGAAACCGTAGCGCTGGCCGCGCGACAGCGGCTCGCCGGCGCGCACGTAGCAGAGGATCCGGCGGGCGACGAGGCCGGCGATCTGCACGGCGGTGACGGTCTTGCCGCTCGCCGTCTGGATCACGACCGCATTGCGCTCGTTCTCGGTCGATGCCTTGTCGATTGCCGCGTTCAGGAACGCGCCCGGGAAGTACTCGACCTTGGTGACCGCGCCGTCGACCGGCGAACGCTGCGAATGGACGTTGAAGACATTCATGAACACGCTGATCTTCAGCGCTTCGCGGTTCGCGTACGGATCCTGCGTGGTCTCGACCGCGACGATGCGGCCGTCCGCCGGACACAGCACCGCGTTCGGCTGCGCCGGAATCGGGCGCTGCGGATCGCGGAAGAACTGGACGACGAAGACAAGCAGCAGCCAGAACGGCCACGCGAAGCCGAAGCCCCCGACGGCATGGATCAACAGCGCGATGACGGCAGCAATCGCGATGAACGGCCAGCCTTCGCGCGCGATGATCGGATGAGGATAGTTCATGGATTCGTTCTGTGTTCGGTGAATTGCAAAGCCCGTAGGATAGCAAAAGCCGCCCGGGGCACTACTGCCTTCGGGCGGCTTTTTGATGCCGACCCTCCACTCGAAGGGCCGGAACGGCGCGCAATGCTTAGTTCTTCGTCTGGTCGACGAGCTTGTTCTTCGCGATCCACGGCATCATCGCACGCAGCTTCGCGCCGACTTGCTCGATCTGGTGCTCGGCCGTCAGGCGGCGACGCGACTGCAGCGTCGGGGCGCCTGCCTTGTTCTCGAGGATGAAGCTCTTCGCGTACTCGCCCGTCTGGATGTCGGTCAGGCACTGCTTCATCGCCTTCTTCGTCTCTTCCGTGACGACGCGCGGGCCCGTCACGTACTCGCCGTACTCGGCGTTGTTCGAGATCGAGTAGTTCATGTTCGCGATGCCGCCTTCGTAGATCAGGTCGACGATCAGCTTCAGCTCGTGCAGGCACTCGAAGTACGCCATTTCCGGCGCGTAGCCGGCTTCAACCAGCGTCTCGAAACCTGCCTTGATCAGCTCGACGGTACCGCCGCACAGCACGGCCTGCTCGCCGAACAGGTCGGTTTCGGTCTCTTCACGGAAGTTCGTCTCGATGATGCCGGCACGGCCGCCGCCGTTCGCTGCCGCGTACGACAGCGCGATGTCGCGTGCCGCGCCCGACTTGTTCTGCGCAACCGCGATCAGGTGCGGCACGCCGCCACCTTGCGAGTACGTGCCGCGCACGGTGTGGCCCGGTGCCTTCGGCGCGATCATGATCACGTCGAGGTCGGCACGCGGGATCACCTGGCCGTAGTGGACGTTGAAGCCGTGTGCGAATGCCAGCGCCGCGCCCTGCTTGATGTTCGCGTGCACTTCCTTCGCATACACGTCGGCGATCTGCTCGTCTGGCAGCAGCATCATGACGACGTCCGCGCCCTTCACCGCTTCAGCGACTTCCTTGACCGACAGGCCTGCGTTTTCGGCCTTGCTCCACGACGCGCCGTCCTTGCGAAGGCCGACCGTCACGTTTACGCCGCTGTCCTTCAGGTTCAGTGCGTGCGCATGGCCTTGCGAGCCGTAGCCGATGATCGTGACTTGCTTGCCCTTGATGAGGGAGAGGTCGGCGTCTTTGTCGTAGAAAACGTTCATGATGGTTCCTTCGCTAATTCAAAAATTCAACAATTCGTTCGGATTGGGTACTGCGGGCCGGGCCATGACGGCACACCCGGCGTGCCTCTTCGGCATTACACCTTCAGGATGCGCTCGCCGCGTCCGATGCCGGAGCTGCCGGTACGCACGGTCTCCAGGATCGCGGTGGCGTCCAGCCCCTGGATGAATGCGTCGAGCTTGTCGCTCGCGCCCGTCAATTCGATCGTGTAGGTCTTTTCGGTCACGTCGATGATGCGGCCGCGGAAAATGTCCGACATCCGCTTCATTTCTTCGCGCTCCTTGCCCACTGCACGTACCTTGATCAGCATCAGCTCGCGTTCGATGTGTGCACCGTCGGTCAGGTCCACCACTTTCACCACCTCGATCAGGCGGTTCAGATGCTTCGTGATCTGTTCGATCACGTCGTCCGAGCCAATGGAAACGATGGTCAGCCGCGACAGCGATTGGTCTTCGGTCGGCGCCACCGTCAAGGTTTCGATGTTGTAGCCGCGTGCGGAAAACAGACCGACCACGCGCGACAGCGCGCCCGGTTCGTTTTCCAGCAGGACGGAAATGATGTGTCTCATGTTCGCTTCTTCCAGAATGTGTCCGTGTCGATTCACTCGCGCCGCGCGCCGCCCGGTGCCGCACCGCCCTTCGTGAAGGCGGCCGCACGGCCCACGCGCGCG
Source organism: Burkholderia sp. Tr-862 (assembly GCF_011753085.1). Taxonomy (NCBI): domain Bacteria; kingdom Pseudomonadati; phylum Pseudomonadota; class Betaproteobacteria; order Burkholderiales; family Burkholderiaceae; genus Burkholderia; species Burkholderia sp. Tr-862. The sequence goes on along the minus strand of NZ_VWWG01000044.1, from coordinate 2,891 downwards.
TCGCGCCGTTACAGATCTTCCGATCCGAGCAGCATCTCGGTGATGCCCTTGCCGGCCTGTACCATCGGCCAGACGTTTTCGGTCGGATCGGTCTGGAAATCGAGAAACACGGTGCGGTCCTTCAGGCGCAGCGCTTCCTTCAGCGCCGGCTCCACATCCGAGGTCTTTTCGATCCGCATGCCGACATGGCCGTACGCTTCGGCGAGCTTCACGAAATCCGGCAGCGCATCCATGTACGAATGCGAATAGCGCTTGCTGTATTCGATCTGCTGCCACTGGCGGACCATGCCGAGATAGCGGTTGTTCAGCGAAATGATCTTCACGGGCGTGTCGTACTGCAGGCAGGTCGACAGTTCCTGGATGCACATCTGGATCGAGCCTTCGCCCGTGATGCACAGCACGTCGTCGTCCGGGTGCGCCATCTTGACGCCCATCGCTGCCGGCAGGCCGAAGCCCATGGTGCCGAGGCCGCCGGAGTTGATCCAGCGACGCGGCTTGTTGAAACGGTAGAACTGCGCGGCCCACATCTGGTGCTGGCCGACATCCGAGCACACGAACGCGTTGCCGTCCGTCAGCTCCCACGCCTTCTCGACCACGTACTGCGGCTTGATGATCTCGCTTTCGCGGTCGAACTTCAGGCAGTCTTTCGAGCGCCAGCCCTCGATGTCCTTCCACCATTGCGCGAGCGCGTCGGTGTCGGGGCCATGCTCGGCCGTCTGCAGCTGCTCGATCAGCTCCTTCAGCACTTCCTTCACGTCGCCGACGATCGGGATGTCGACCTTCACGCGCTTCGAGATCGACGACGGGTCGATGTCGATGTGGATGATCTTGCGCGGACGCGACGCGAAGTGCGCCGGGTCGCCGATCACGCGGTCGTCGAAGCGGGCGCCGATCGCGATCAGCACGTCACAGTGCTGCATCGCCATGTTCGCTTCGTAGGTGCCGTGCATGCCGAGCATGCCGAGGAATTTCTTGTCCGACGCGCGATAGCCGCCGAGGCCCATCAGCGTGTTCGTGACCGGGTAGCCGAGCAGGTCGGCGAACTGGTTCAGCTCGCGCGCCGCGTCGGCGAGGATGATGCCGCCGCCCGTATAGATGTACGGACGCTTCGCCGACAGCAGCAACGACACGGCCTTGCGGATCTGGCCCGAATGGCCTTTCGTGACGGGGTTGTACGAGCGCAGCGACACGCTCTTGACCGGCTCGTACTGGCACGGCGTCTTCGAGATGTCTTTCGGGATGTCGATCAGCACCGGGCCCGGACGGCCGGTGCGGGCGATGTAGAACGCCTTCTTGACGGTTTCCGCGAGGTCGCGCACGTCCTTCACGAGGAAGTTGTGCTTCACGCACGGACGCGTGATGCCGACGGTGTCGCATTCCTGGAACGCGTCCTGGCCAATCGCGGCAGTCGGCACCTGGCCGCTGATCACGACCATCGGGATCGAATCCATATAGGCCGTCGCGATGCCGGTCACCGCATTGGTGACACCGGGGCCGGACGTCACGAGACAGACGCCGACGTTGCCGGTGGAACGCGCATACGCATCGGCTGCGTGCACGGCCGCCTGTTCGTGGCGCACCAGCACGTGCTGAATCTTGTCCTGCTTGTAAAGCTCGTCGTAGATGTAGAGTACCGAGCCGCCGGGATAGCCCCAGATGAATTCGACGTTCTCGTCGGCCAGTGCCTTCATGAGCACGGTGGCGCCGATGGAGTCGCTATCGGGAGGGGAAAGGGGTTCCGACGTGGAGAATTCCGCGCTGGGCATGTTCATTTTGACCTTTCGAATTTTCGGCAAAAAATTGATCGGGTGCTCTCTGCCGGGCTTGTGGCTCGGGTTCAAGCGGCGCGTCCAGTTTGAAGGGCGGGCTTCTTGGGCCAGCCTCAAATGAGACCATCACTTCATGTTGCGAATCGTTGACGATAGCGGCTCATGATTGGGTCGTCAAGCAAAATATCCCGCAGCGCATCATGGCCCCCGCCCGGCGGCCCGCGGACGCGGCTCGCGCGCAACGTGGCGCGCCGTAACCGGTGCCAAGTTGCGCGAAAATTTGTTAGCATCCGCGGGTTTTACGAAATTTTTCGACCTTTTCACACGCCGCAGTCCGCAGCGCATACCTTTACGGAATGGCATCAGACAAGGAACTCGCCGACTTTCTGGCGGGCGTCGAAAGGCGCGCGTTCAAGCAGGCTGCGTACGCCGTGCGTGACGACGATGCGTCGCTGGACATCGTGCAGGACGCGATGATCAAGCTGGCGGAGAAATATGGCGACCGGCCGGCGGCCGAGCTGCCGCTGCTGTTCCAGCGGATCCTGCAGAACACCATCCACGACTGGTTCCGCCGGCAGAAGGTCCGCAATACGTGGGTCACGCTCTTCTCGTCGCTCAACAATACCGACGACGACGACTTCGATCCGCTGGAAACACTCGAATCCGCGGACGACAATGCTGGTGTCGAGAGCACAGAGCACCGCCTCGAGCGGGAACAGGTTCTGGCCCTGATCGACGAAGAAATCCAGAAACTTCCGGCGCGTCAACGGGAAGCGTTCCTGATGCGTTATTGGGAAGATATGGATGTCGCCGAGACTGCCGCCGCAATGGGGTGCTCCGAAGGCAGCGTCAAGACGCACTGCTCGCGAGCCACTCACACCCTGGCACACGCGCTCAAGGCCAAAGGAATCACGCTATGAGCTCCGCTCCCGTAAATCGAGAATACGAATTCGCGCTGAAGGTCCGCCGCGCGCTGGACGAACGTGCCGCGGCGCTGCCTGACGCGACCACCGACCGTCTGGCCGTCGCGCGCCGGGCCGCGCTCGCGCGCAAGAAGCCGGAACCCGCGAACGCGCCGGTGTTCGTGCCCGCCTTCGCCGGTGCGGCCGGCGCATACGGCAT
>NZ_VWWG01000043.1:0-49486 GCF_011753085.1 Burkholderia sp. Tr-862 | reverse complement strand
CGGCGGCCGGGCACGGCGGACGCGGCGGGCAGCCGCGGCCTGCCCGCATCCTAGCACTCCGGCCGGCGCGCCGGGGGGTCGCGAACCGCGCATCGTCGTCCGTCCGTTCATCCGGCGCTCAGGGCCGCCGCAGGTCGAGCGTGAACGGGAATTCGCGGCTCGGCGCGGCGGCCGATGCCGTCATCCGTCCCGGTGTGTGTCCCATCTCGACGAAACGCGTGAGCCGGCGGCTCTCGGCCTCGTACGCATTGACCGGGAACGTCGCATAGTTGCGCCCGCCCGGATGCGTGACGTGATACCGGCAGCCGCCGAGCGAGCGCTGCAGCCACGTGTCGACGATGTCGAACGTGAGCGGCGCGTGCACGCCGATGGTCGGATGCAGCGCCGACGGCGGCGCCCACGCCTTGTAGCGCACGCCCGCGACATATTCGCCGACGGTGCCGGTCGGCTGCAGCGGCAGCGGGCGGCCGTTGACGGTCACGACGTGCCGGTTGTCGTTCAGCCCCGTCACGCGCACTTCGAGCCGTTCGACCGACGAATCGACGTAGCGCACCGTGCCGCCGGGCGCGCCCTCCTCGCCCATCACGTGCCACGGTTCCAGCGCACCGCGCAGCGACAGTTCCATCCCGTTCACCGCGATCTGGCCGAACAGCGGGAAGCGGAACTCGAAGTGCGGCGCGAACCACGCCGGATCGAACCCGAAGCCGGCGTCGCGCAGTTCGGCCAGCACGTCGTCGAAATCCATTTTCAGGAACGCGGGCAGCATGAAGCGATCGTGCAGCGCGGTGCCCCAGCGCGTGAGCGGCGTCGTGTACGGCGCGGCCCAGAAACGCGCGACCAGCGCGCGCAGCAGCAGTTGCTGCACGATGCTCATCCGCGCATGCGGCGGCATCTCGAACGCGCGCAGTTCGAGCAGGCCGAGCCGGCCGGTCGACGAATCGGGCGAATACAGCTTGTCGATGCAGAACTCGCTGCGGTGCGTGTTGCCGGTCACGTCGATCAGCAGGTTGCGCAACACGCGATCGACGAGCCACGGCGGCATGTCCTGCCCGTACAGCAGCTTGTTGCGCTGAATTTCCGCGAACGCGATGTCCAGCTCGTAGAGCTGGTCGTTGCGCGCCTCGTCGACGCGCGGCGCCTGGCTCGTCGGGCCGATGAACAACCCCGAGAACAGGTACGACAGCGACGGATGGTTGTGCCAGTAAGCGATCAGGCTCGCGAGCAGGTCCGGGCGGCGCAGGAACGGGCTGTCGGCCGGCGTCGCACCGCCAAGCACGAAGTGGTTGCCGCCGCCCGTGCCGACGTGCCGGCCGTCGACCATGAACTTCTCGCTGGACAGGCGCGACTGCCACGCGGCGTCGTACAGGAATTCGGTCTGCTCGACGAGTTCGTCGAAGCTCCGGGCCGGATGGATGTTCACCTCGATCACGCCGGGATCGGGCGTGACCTGCAGCAGCTTGAGCCGTGCATCGCGCGGCGGCGGATAGCCTTCGAGCACGAGCTTCACGCCGATTGCGTGCGCGGTCAACTCGATCGCCGCGAGCAGGTCGAGATAATCCTCGAGCGCGGCGAGCGGCGGCATGAACACGTACAGGATGCCTTTGCGCACTTCGGCGCACAGTGCGCTACGCGTGATCCACCCGGCGGATTCGAAGCGCTCGGGGCGGCGCTGCGGGTCCTGCAGGCCAGGCGCGTGCTGTCCGCCTGCGTCGCTGCCGTCGCCGCGCCACTGCATGACCGTTTGCGTGGGGGCTTCGCGATGCGCGCCGGCGAGATAGCGCGGCGCGTCGGCCGTGCCCACATGACGCGCACGGAACGCGGTCGCGTCCGGCAGCGCGGCGCGCGGCGCGAACGGATCGCGTTCGACCAGGTACGGATAGTCGGCGCCGGTGACCCACGGCAGCGAATCAAGCGGCAGCCGATAGCCCATCGGCGAATCGCCGGGCACGAGATACATCCGCTCGTCGCGGAAGAACCACGGGCCCGTCTGCCAGCGCGGACCGTCGAGGCCCGACCGATCGCGGCCCGACTCATCGTCCGCGCACTTGAGCGGCAGCACGTAGCCGACCACGCTGTCGAGCTGCTGGTCGAACACCTTGCGCAGCCGCGCGCGTTCGAGCTCGTCGTCGAGGCGCGAGTCGAACGGATCGACGTTGACGGGCAGCCGGCGCTCGCGCCACAGGTAGTACCAGACGTCCTCGTAGCCGGGCTGCACGAATTCGTGGGTCAGGCCGAGGCGCGCGGCCAGCGCGTCGATGAAGCGCTTCGCGTCGTCGGTCGTCAGCGCGGACGGCTCGCGCTCGTCGGCGAACAGCGACGGATCCTGCCACACGGGCTGACCGTCGGCCCGCCAGAAGATCGACAGCGCCCAGCGCGGCAACTGCTCGCCCGGATACCACTTGCCCTGCCCGAAATGCAGGAAGCCGCCTTCGCCGTATTCGGCGCGCAGCCGCTGCACGAGTTCGGTTGCGTAGCCGCGCTTGGTCGGGCCGAGCGCATCGGTGTTCCATTCGGCGCCGTCGCGATCGTCGATCGACACGAAGGTCGGCTCGCCGCCTTGCGTCAGCCGCACGTCGCCCGCCGTCAGCGCGCCATCCACCTGCGTGCCGAGCGTGCGCACGGCATCCCATTGCGACTCGGTATACGGCTTCGTCACGCGCGGCGATTCGTACACGCGCGTCACCGCCATCTCGTGCTCGAACGAGACCTCGCATTCGTCGATCAGCCCTTCGACCGGTGCGGCGCTGGTCGGCTGCGGCGTGCATGCGAGCGGAATATGCCCTTCGCCGGCGAGCAGGCCCGACGTCGGATCGAAGCCGATCCAGCCGGCGCCCGGCAGATAGACCTCGCACCAGGCGTGCAGGTCGGTGAAGTCGACCGACGTGCCGCTCGGGCCGTCGAGCGCCTTCACGTCGGGCGTGAGCTGGATCAGGTAGCCGGACGCGAAGCGCGCGGCGATACCGAGATGCCGGCACAGCTGCACGAGCAGCCATGCGCTGTCGCGGCACGACCCGGACCCGAGCTCGAGCGTCTGCTCGGGCGTCTGCACGCCCGGCTCCATGCGCACGAGATAGCCGATGTCGCGCTGCAGCTGCTGGTTCAGCGCAACGAGGAAGTTCGTGGTGCCGGCCGGCGTGCGGTCGACGCTGTCGAGATACGCGCGGAACCGCGGTGCCGCGCTCGTGGACGGATCGCACGCGAGGTACGGCGCGAGTTCGGTCTTCAGCGCATCGTCATAGCTGAACGGGTATTGCTCCGCGCTTGCTTCGAGAAAGAAGTCGAACGGGTTGTACACCGACATTTCGGCGACGAGATCGATGGTGATCTCGAAGAGTTCCGTGCGTTCCGGAAACACGAGCCGCGCGAGATAGTTCGAAAACGGGTCCTGCTGCCAGTTGATGAAGTGCTCGGCGGGCTCGACCGTCATCGAATACGCGATGATCGGCGTCCGGCAGTGCGGCGCGGGCCTCAGCCGCACGATCTGCGGCCCGAGGTTGACGGGCCGGTCGTAACGGTAGCGGGTGGTGTGATGCAGCGCGACGTGGATGGGCATGGGGGAGCCGCTCGGTTCGGGTTGGGCCGGCCGCGCGCGCCGCGTCGCCGTCACTGCGGCGGCACGGCACGACGGATTCGGCGAAGGGGCGCGTCAGACCAGTTCCGGCGACTGCACGACGCTGATCTCGACGCCGACGGCGCGCGCGCCGACTCCTGTCACCGGCTGCGCGTCGCGATGGTCGAGGCCGACCGCGATGCGCACGTAGCGCTCGTCCGGGCAGCGGTTCATGAACGGATCGAAGCCGACCCAGCCGAGCCCTTCGACATAGGCCTCGGCCCACGCGTGCCCTGCCGGCTGCTGCATCAGCGCGGCGGCCCGCGGCTGCGCGCCGAGCGCCGGCTGCTGCAGCCCCTGCGACTGCGACTGCGACTGTGACTGCCCCTGTGACTGCGACTGTGACTGCGCGGCATGCGACGCGCCGAGCGCCTGCTCCATGCCCTCGCTGCTCTGCAGCGCAAGCGATTCCTCCTCGTCTTCGTCGGCGACGCTCTGCTTCGCGTCGGCGATGCGCTGCATCGCGCTGTCGGCGAGCACGTAGCCCGAGATATAGCGCGCGGGAATCTTCAGCACGCGCGCGGCCGCGATGAACGCATGCGCATGGTCGCGGCTCGTGCCCTCGCCGTTTTGCAACGCGGTTTCGGCGTCGACCGGCGCGTCGGCCAGGTTCGGCGCGTACGCGATGCGATCGTGCACTTCCGTCATCAGCCAGTGCAGCGCATCGAGGCTGTGCGGCTCGATCGGCAGCGCCTGCGCGAGCTCGCGCACGGTGTCGCCGGCCTTCGTGAGCGCGGTCTCGCGCTCGAAAATCCACGGCGGCGCATAGCCCTCGGGGTTGCCGAGAATGCCCGCACGGTCCTGCGTCTCGACGACGCCGGCCGCGACCACGACGATCTCGTTCCGCGCGCCGGGGTCGTGGCGCACGAGGTCGATCCGGTTGCCGAAGCCGTCCGCATAGGACAGCGTCGGCTCGACGCCGTCGATCGTGACCTGCCACGCGCGCACCGTCTGCCCGGGCCCCGATTGCGGGCGCAGCCGCAGCCGTTGCAGCGCGTGGGTGGCTTGATCGTCGAACTTATAACGCGAGATGTGTCGGATGGCGAGTCGCATGGCAAGTCTCAGTCGAAGTTGTAGGCCTGGGCGATATCGGCCCCGAGGCTGTTGTTGCGGCCGATGAAGTCGGTCAGGAACTCGTGCAGGCCGCTCTTGAAGATCCGCTCGACCGAGGTGTCGGACAGCATCTGCAGGATCTTCGCGGCCGTGTCGTGACACGGGTGTGTCACGCCGTAATCCTTCGCGAGCAGGTTCAGGCTCGACACGACGCGCCCGTAGCAATAGCGCAGCGAACGCGGCATGCGGCCGTTCAGGATCAGGTAGTCGGCGATGTTCATCGGCTTGTACTGCACGTCGTACACCCAGCGGTACGACCGGTGCGCGGCCACGCAGCGCAGGATCGTCTCCCACTGGTAGTTGTCGAGGATCGTGCCGACGTGCGACACCGACGGCAGCAGCAGGTGATATTTCACGTCGATGATCCGCGCGGTGTTGTCCGCGCGCTCGACGAACGCGCCGATCTGCGCGAAATCGAAGATCTCGTTGCGCAGCATCGTGCTGTAGAAGCTGCCGAGGATCAGCGCGGTTTCCCGCTTCACTTCGTCGAGCACCGCCGGCAGCCCGCTCTCCGGCACCGGCTGCGCGAGCGCGCGGCGCAGCGCGAGCCACGCGCCGTTCACGCTTTCCCACGCCTCGCGCGTGAGTGCCGTACGCACCATCCGCGCGTTCGAGCGCGCGGCCTCGATGCACGACAGCACGCTCGACGGGTTGTCGCGATCGCGCAGCAGGTAGTCGGTCACGGTATCGGCGGCATACGCGTCGTACTTCTGACGATAGCCGTCGTCCGCGCCCGAGCTGACCAGCACCGACGACCATTCGGCCGGCGCGTCGGACGTGCGCGTGAGCGCCATCCGCAGCCCGGCATCGACGATGCGCGCGATGTTCTCCGCGCGCTCGATATAGCGGTACATCCAGTAGAGACCGCTCGCAGTTCGTCCCAGAAGCATCTCGTGTCCACTCCGTCTTCGTTCGGTTCGCGCGCCGGCTGCGGCGCGCGCGGTCGTGCCCGGCTCAGTCGGCCAGCACCCAGGTGTCCTTGGTGCCGCCGCCCTGGCTCGAGTTGACGACGAGCGATCCTTCCTGCAGCGCGACGCGCGTGAGCCCGCCCGGCGTGATGCGGATCCGGTCCGACACCAGCACGAACGGCCGCAGGTCGACGTGACGCGGCGCGAGGCCGGCTTCGGTCAGGATCGGTGTCGTGGACAACGCCAGCGTGGGTTGCGCGATGTAGTTCGCGGGCCGCGCGCGCAGCTTCGCGGAGAACGCCTCGAGTTCGGCCTTCGACGCGCACGGCCCGACCAGCATCCCGTAGCCACCCGAGCCGTGCACTTCCTTCACGACCAGTTCGTCCAGATGGTCGAGCACGTATTTCAGGCTGTCGGCCTCGCCGCAGCGCCAGGTTGGCACGTTCTCCAGCAACGCCTTGCGGCCGGTGTAGAACTCGACGATCTCCGGCATGTACGAGTAGATCGCCTTGTCGTCGGCGATGCCGGTGCCCGGCGCGTTCGCGATCGTGATGTTGCCGGCGCGGTAGACATCCATGATCCCGGCCACGCCGAGCACCGAGTCGGGGCGGAACGTGAGCGGATCGAGGAACGCGTCGTCGACGCGGCGGTACAGCACGTCGATCTGCCGGAAGCCTTCGGTCGTGCGCATCGCGACGCGGCCGTCGACCACCTGCAGGTCGCTGCCCTCGACGAGGTGCACGCCCATCTGGTCGGCGAGGAACGAATGTTCGTAGTACGCGGAATTGTGGATGCCGGGCGTGAGCACGGCGATGGTCGGGTTGTCGGCGTTGCCGCCCGGCGGGCACACGGCCGCGAGCGATTGCCGCAGCATCTGCGGATAGGTTTCGACCGGGCGCACCTTGACCTGCTGGAACAGCTCCGGAAAGAGCTGCATCATCGTTTCGCGGTTTTCCAGCATGTACGACACGCCCGACGGCGTGCGCGCGTTGTCCTCCAGCACGTAGAACGCGTTTTCGCTGGTGCGCACGATGTCGACGCCGATGATGTGCGTGTAAACGTTCCCGGGCGGCCGGAAATCGATCATCTCCGGGATGAACGCCTCATTGTGCGCGATCAGGTGCTTCGGCACGATGCCCGCGCGGACGATTTCCTGGCGGTGGTAGATGTCGTCGAGGAACGCGTTGAGCGCCATCACGCGCTGCTCGATGCCGAGCGACAGCCGGCTCCATTCCGCGCCCGAAATGATCCGCGGCACGATGTCGAACGGAATCAGCCGCTCGGCGGCCTGCGCGTCGCCGTACACGGCGAACGTGATGCCCGTCCTGCGGAACACCCCTTCGGCGTCGTGGGCCTTCTGGGCGAGGCTTGCTGGGTTCTGCGTGTCGAGCCACTGCTTGAGGCGCGCGTAAGGCGCTCTCACCATGTCGCCGGATTGCAGCATTTCATCGAACGGTTTCATCGAATTGTTCTCCATCGTTCTCCCCGGCATTGCGCATGCCGGACCGGCGTACTCACTTCTTTGCAAGGAACGTGCCTTGCGCTATCCGCTCGATTCCCCCCTTTTGGCGCCGCAGCGCGCACGGTCGTGTGCCATGACGCACCACGACGGTGCAGCGACGGCTCTCTCCGCCGCATCGACGCGCCGCGATCGCGCGCGCCTGTCGAACATAGTTCCCCCGCGTGTCACGAATGTGCAATCTGCACTGCACCAAATCTGCGCCCGTGCCGACCGTGCCATCGTGGCAAATGGTGCCCTGCACCACCCGCCCTGGCCCTGGGCGCCCTGATCCCCGCCCCCCGTTCGCCGATCAGGATGGCACGGCGCCGGGTCGTCGCAACCGATCGCGGGAAAGCGGGCCGGCCACGCAACCTGCGCGGCCGGCCCTGGGGAAGTACCGTCTGCGGCCGCACCAGCGTTCGACGCGGTGAACTAACTGGTTAGCCGGGTCCGGCGCCTCAAACTTATGCAGCCGTAATGCCGCCGACAATGCTCATGCATATTTCGACTGACACCGATCGAAAAAAAACATCGGCTGCCGGCGCGCGAGGCGCGGTAGGCTAGAAGGTTCGTGCAGCGAAACGGCGCCGCCGCCCCTGTGGGCGCCCGACCATAACAAGCGAAGATCGAAATGGAAGCGAAGTGGCTGGAAGATTTCCTGAGCCTTGCGGATACCAAGAGCTTTTCCCGGGCCGCGCGTCATCGGCACCTCACGCAGTCGGCGTTCAGCAGACGAATCGCCGCGCTCGAAACGTGGATGGACGCGAAGCTGGTCGACCGCAGCATCAACCCCATCACGCTGACGCCGGCCGGGCAGATGTTCCGCGGGCTGGCCGCGGACATCCTGCGCAGCATGTATGCGGCACGCAACCTCGTGAACGGCTACGACCAGTTCGCGGCAAGCGACCAGGTCGTGCGCTTCGCGGTCGCGCATACGCTCGTGTTCACGCTGTTCCCCGAATGGCTCAAGCAGTTGAACGGCGAAGTCGGCCATGTGACGGCGCGTGTCAATGCGGTGAACGTGCCCGAAGGCGTGCAGCAACTGGTCGAAGGTGAGTGCGACCTGCTGCTCGGCTATCACCATCCGCAACTGCCGATCGTGCTCGATCCGAATCATTTCCCGTTCGTCACGCTCGGCGTCGAACGGATCCTGCCGGTGTCGACGCCCGACGCGCGCGGCAGGCCGGTATTCGAACTGCCGGGCACGCCGGACGCGCCGCTGCCGCTGCTCGCGTATTCGTCGGGCGCGTTCCTCGGGAACGTCGTCGAGATGCTGCTGCTGAACGCGTCGGAATCGTATGCGCTGCACCGGTGCTTCGAGACGCACATGTCCGAGGCGCTCAAGGGGATGGTCGTGGCCGGGCACGGGATTGGCTGGCTGCCGGAAAGCTGCGTGGCGAAGGAACTCGCGGAAGGTTCACTCGTGCGTGCGGGCTCGGCGGACTGGATCACCGAGCTCGAGATCCGCCTGTACCGGTCCGCGCGCAAGCGCGGGCTCGCGGCCGAACAGCTGTGGACCTACATCATGAACCGGCCGCGCGCCGCGGCCGATGGCCCGATCGCGGCCGAGCCGGCCGCACCGGCCGTGCGCATGGCGCGCCGCAGCGTCGGCGGCAGCCGATAACACCCTTCCCCGTCCCTCATCGCCTGACTCGCCGGCGCACGATGCGCGGATAACCGCGTGTCGCGCCGTCATTCAAACGGCGCACGGCGAGCATTTTCCGGTCCTGCCCGGGGTTTTGATGCGAATATCGCGTGCTAGATCAAGCGCGTAAAACACGCCAAACGTTTGCGAGTCCGGGCCGTATTTCTTTCTATCAGAAATATCTGATCCTGAATAACTTGCCGATTTCAACAGCGGAAATAACCTGTTACAGAACAAAATAAAAGTTTCGATTTGCATCGCACGACAATTCGCGCGAAAGCCGTCGCACCCTCTTTTTCGTTTTCTACAATCTGTGTGTCGATGTCATCGCGATACCTCGCATACAGAGGCAACACTTCCTTTTATCAGTCGTTATTTTTCGGCAAGAATTCCGGTACCTCTTACGTCGTAAGTTTCCCGACAGGTCATTGCTACCGCTGAGCAAATTTCATGTCCGGCAATATCGCCTTTATTCTGTTGATAGGCATTCGTCGAATAAATTCGAATCCTATTTAAATAAGACATTTTAAACGGTGTGCCGTTCGGGCTACACACAATTGTTTGTTCCAAACCCATCGTGTATCAATATCATGTCGCAAAAGCACGCAGATAATTTCGACTCGGAATAAATGCGTTGTCATCGATTCCGGATGGAGGTTGCAATGTCTTCCTCGTCGTATAAACAGCATGCTCGCCCGCTCCTCGGCATCGTCGTATTCGCGCTGTGCATCCATGCCGTGGCCCAGGGCCAGACCCAAACCGAGATGCCTGCGTCCGGCGCGGGCTCGGAGCGATACGTGATTTCGTACATCTGCGGTGATGCACGAATCGACGGGACGGCGCCGCTCCCCCCCGACGGCCGTCCGTACAACCTCGGTGTGTCATTCGTGGCGGGCAGCACCGGGCAACCGCTATCCAACGTGCAGGTACGGCTGCGGCGACACGGCCGCGTGCTGGTGGAGTTCAAGGCCACGGGGCCGCGCTGTCTGTTCAGCGTGCCCGAGGCCAGTTACCGGGTCGAAGGCACCTATGAGGGGGCGACGCAGTTCGCGATCGTCGAAACGGGTGCGCTCACCACGCAGTTGAAATGGTGAACCCGCGCCTGAATCCGCGTGCGGACAGCGCGCGATCGCGCCATTCACCACCATCCACCGCCATCCACCGAAACGAGGAGCATGGAATGACTCGCGCAGAACGACCGGACGACTCGCCGGTCCGTCAGCCGAAACCCTCCTGGGGCCCGGGCAAGAGTGCGGCACTCAGCATCGTTGCGTTTGCCACGATCTTCGGTGCGTTCGCGTATGTCGAGCGCGACGCGGGTGTGGGCAAAGCATCCCACACAACCGTGGCGCACGACATCGCTGGTGTGATCGGCACCGCCGTCGACAAATATAGCCACACCGTCGTGACCGCGACGGACGCCGCTTCCGGCGCCTCCGCGCCCGCCGGCGTGGCAACGGCCGTCGCACAGGCCGCACCGGTTACGTCGTCCGCACCGGCCGCGCCGGCTACGGCGCCTCCACCGGCCGCGCCCGTGATGTCGGCGGCGGCCGAACCGACCGTGCCACCGCAAACGACGGCCCACTCCCCCGCGAAACACACGCGTCGTGCGCATGGACACTCCACGACGCTCGCGGCCAACGGGTACGCCGCATCGGCAAGCACGCGCACCGCGCGCTCGACCGACGCGCACCGGACGTCACGTTCGCAGACGCTGGCGCGCACGAAAAAACCCACCGACCCCGAGCCGAGAATTCAGCCGCATTCGTATATAGCGGACTCGGCGCACATGGAGGCCACCAGCGTGACACGCGAGGAGATGGAAGGCGCCCGCGCGCTGGCGAAGGCGCGCTCATGCGCACAGATGGACGAATGGAACTGCGTGGAGCACAACGCGAGCCGGGCACTCGCGATCGACCCGAAGAACAGCGAATCGCGCGCGCTGCTTGGACAAGCGATCCGCAACCGCCTGTGAACCGGCCGGATGCTGCCGGGCCTCGCCACCCGGCAGCGTGATGGTCGGCGACGAGCATCGTCGGGCATGCAACCGATGTGAACGATTCGAAGAGAGGACATACCGTGGCTAACAATCGTAAACAACAATGCACCACCGTCGCTCCGTCCAACCGGCGGATCCTCCTGCATGCGCCATTGCTGTTGCTGCTCCTCGCGTCCGGCCCCTGCTTCGCCGCCGAAGGCGACGCGGAAGCGGGCCGCGCGCGCGAAATCACCGGGACCAATGGCACGCGGGACGCGCTGCCGCCCGACATGCAGCCAACGGGGGCGCCGATGCAGGTCGCCCAGGGTTCGGGCACGCTGCCCCCTCATGCGCCGACGCCGATCGCGCAGGCGTCGGACGCGTCGATGCAGATCGCTCAGGCATCGAATACGCCGACCACGGTCGTGGTGGAGCCGGAAGCGCCGCAATCGAGCGCCCCGGCGCCTGACGCGCAGTCACCGGTCGCGCAAACGCCGGACGCGCTGATGCAGCTGGCGCAGGCGTCCGACACCGCACCGCCGGATACACCGGCGCCGGTCGCGCAGACACCGGACGCGCCGATGCCGCCAGCCCAGGCCGCCGACAGCGCGCCGCCGAATACGCCGGCACCGATCGCACTGACGCCGGACGCGCCGATGCCGCCTGCCCAGGCCGCCGACACCGCACCGCCGAATGCGCCGGCACCGATCGCGCTGACGCCGGACGCGCCGATGCCGCCTGCCCAGGCCGCCAGCACCCAACCGCCCGATACACCAGCGCCGACCGCCTCGACGCCATCCGAACCCTCTGCATCCGCACAAGCCGCGACTACCGCGCCGCCGAATGCGTCGACGCAAACGGCTCAGGCATCCGGCACGCCGATGCCGAACTCGCCCGCGCCCGTGACGCAAATGCCGGGCGCGCAATTGCCGTCGTCCCAAGGGCCAAGTTCACAGACGCCCGGCGCCCAGCTACCCGGCGAATCCCTACAACGATCGCAGGGGCCTGACGTCGAAACGCCGAACGCGCAGGCGCCGGATCTCCGTACAGCCGACGTCGAGACCGTGCGCAAGGACGTGTTCGGCCTCGCGGCGAGCGGCGGCGCGGTCAAGGCGCTCGACGAAGCGAAAATGCGGCCCGATGCGTTCTCCGCCGTCGACATCGCGCAACTGGAAGAACTGTCGATTCGCCAGCAGGTGCGCGGCGGACGCGACAAGTCGCGCTCGATGACGAGTTCGGACCGCTTCGACGGACTCGACAACGCGCTGCGCGCGGCCGACGACCTCGACCAGCGGATGCCGGCCACACCCGAATACACGCCGGTCAGGACGGCGCTCGCGGGCGACCGCACGATCGCCCTTGCGGCACGCGGCGACATGACGAAGGCCGTCGCGACGTTCGAGACCATCCCGCCCGACGCGGAGATCTCGATCGACGCGCTGGCGGCCGTCGGCGACGCCTACCTGTACCTGAGCGAACCGGGCAAGGCGAATGCCGTGTACCAGCGTGCGCTGAATCAGGCGACCGCGTCGCCGACGGACCGCGCGACCCGCGGCTTCCAGTACGGTGCGCGCACGCGCGCCATCGAACTGCGCGAAGGGCTGTTCTGGTCGTACGTCGACCAGGCCCGCGCGGCGGACGCGAAGCAGGTGCTCGACGACATGGGCAAGTCGTTGCCGCCGGCCACGGAGGTGCGCAACTACGGCCCGGGGGAAAGCGACTATCTGCGCTACTACCGGCTGCGCGCGCAATACCTGATCTTCACGGGTCACCCCGACGAAGGGATCGCCGCGCTCGAACAACTCGAGAAGGAGGTGCCGTTCAACGCGGAGGTTCGCGCCGCGCACGCCGATGCGGTGTCGGGCCAGTCGCATCCGCGCCAGGCAATCTCGATGTATCGCGCGTCGCTGGCCGACCACCCGGACAGCGTCGAGATGCTGGCGGGCCTGGGCCGCGCGTCGCTCACGGCGGACGACTACGCAACTGCGAAGACCGTCGACCAGACCCTGGACAATACATTCCCCGACAGCGGCGCCGTGCGCAGCTTCAAGCGCGACTACAAGGCCTACCGCAGCCCCATCTTCACGACCGACCTGAGCTTCGAGCACGGCAACAGCGCGCTGGCCGACAACAGCTTCACGTCCGACAGCTACATCTATTCGCAACCGTTCGGCGACAACTGGCGGGTCTTCTCGCACACGTTCTTCGGCCACGCGCAAACCGACAACGGCAGCATCAGCCGCACCCGCACGGGCATCGGCGGCGACTACCGGCACGGGCCGCTCACGGTCCTCGGCGAAGTCACGCGCTCGTTCGGCGGGGACGGCCGAACCGGCGGCCGCGGGACGATCGCCTACGCGCTGAACGACTACTGGACCGTCTCCGGCGGGCTCGACAGCAATGACAACTCGCTGCCGTGGAAGGCGTATGCCGCGCACATCTGGGGCCGCTCCGCGAACGCGTCGGTCGTGTATCGCCAGAACGACCGGCGCGAGGTCAAGCTGAGCTACGGCGTGAGCCGCTACAGCGATTCGAACCTGCACCAGGAGATCACGGCGACGGCCACGCAGCGCGTGTACACGGCCGCCAACCAGCTCGTCAACGTATCGCTGGATCTCGGCACCGGCAGCAACACGCGCCAGGACGCACCCTACTTCAGCCCGGGCCGCGACTATACGGCCGCGGCGACCGTGATGCACCAGCTGACGTTGTGGAAGAAAGGCGACATGGGGCTGCAGCAGCGCATCTCGGTGTCGGGCGGCGCTTACAACGAGCGCGGATTCGGCACCAGTGCGCTGTGGAGCGCGCGGCTCGAGCACGCGTGGACGTTCAAGCATGACATCACGCTGAGCTACGGCGTCGAAGTCAGCAGCCACGCGTACGACGGCGAGCGCGAGCGCTCCGAAACCGGCTTCCTGTCGCTCAACCTGCCGTTCTAACAAGGAGATCGTACGATGCAATCCAGACGGACCTTCATGTGCGGATGCATGGGCGCATTTGCCGCCTGCTCGCTGTTCCCGGGCGTGACCAATGCCAAGATGATCGACCTGCTGCCGCCGTCCGACCCGGCCGACGGCAAGACGTTTCGCGTGATCTGCCTGCATGACGTGCGTGACAACCTGATGGCGTCGTTCAACTCCCCGTCGGCGATCGTCGATCCGTTCGCGGTCGATACCGGCACGCTGACCGCGATCTTCTCGTGGCTGCAGACCAACAACTACCACACCATCACGGTCAAGCAGATCGAGGCGTCGCGGCACGGCGGCAAGCCGCTGCCGCCGCGCTCGGTGCTGCTCACGTTCGACGACGGCTTTCGCAGCCACTACACGAAGGTGCTGCCGCTGCTCGAGCGCTTCAAGTATCCGGCCGTGATGGGCATCGTCACCGCGTGGATCGATATGCCGCCGGATACGCCGATCCGCATCAGCGACAAGGTGCAGGTGCCGCGCGACTACTTCCTGTCGTGGGACGAGGTGAAGAAGCTCGGCCAGTCGCCCTTCGTCGAGCTCGGTTGCCACACTCACAACCTCCATCACGGCGCGATCGCGAATCCGCAAGGCAACGAGTTGCCCGCGACCACCTCGCACCTCTACCTGCAGGACCAGAAGCGCTATGAAACCGACGCCGAATTCGAAGCGCGCGTGCACAACGACCTCCAGACATGCCTGCGGCAGATCCGCGAACACACCGGCATCGTCGCACGCTCGATGGTGTGGCCATACGGCGCGGAAAACCAGCCCGTGCGCAAGATATCGACGTCGCTCGGCATGGACATCCAGTTCAGCCTCGACGCCGGTCCGAATACGCCGGACGTGCCGCTGGACCGGTTGAGACGGATCCTGATGATGTACGACGTCGACATCGGCGGATTCGAGCGCTCGATGCGCGAACCGGCGTCCAACCGCGGTGACGTCGACGTGCCCGAGCGCACCGTGCAGGTCGATCTCGACCAGGTCTACGATCCGGATCCCGCTCGGCAGGAAGCGAATCTCGGCAAGCTGATCGAACGCATCTACCGGATGCAGCCGAAATCGGTGTACCTGCAGGCGTATGCGGATCCGAAAGGCACCGGTGTGGCCGAAGCAGTGTATTTCCCGAACCGGCACCTGCCGATGCGCGCCGACCTGTTCTCGCGCGCCGCGTGGCAGCTCAACACACGCGCCAACGTGCAGGTGTACGCATGGATGCCGGTGCTCGCCTTCCGGCCGCCGGCGGACAAGCAGCGCGGGATCGAGGCCGTGAGCGCATACGGCGGCGCGCCGGCCCGCGAGAACGGCACGCGCGTGTTCCGGCTGAGCCCGTTCGATCCGGAAGCGCGGCTGATGATCCAGCAGATCTACGAGGATCTCTCCAAGCACGCGTCGTTCAGCGGCATCCTGTTCAGCGACGACGCCGTGCTCGACGACTACGAGGATGCGGGCAAGCACGCGCTGCGCATCTATTCGCAGTGGGGGCTGCCGGCCGATATCGGCAAGATCCGCGAGAACCCCGACCTGATGAAGCGCTGGACGCGCCAGAAGTCGCGCTACCTGATCGACCTGACCCGCCAGCTCTCGCAGATCGTGCTGGCCCACCAGAATGCGGGCGACGTGCTGACCGCACGCAACATCTTCGCGATGCCGGTGCTCAAGCCCGAATCAGAAGCGTGGTACGCGCAAAACTACGACGATTTCCTCGCGACCTACGACTACGTCGCGCTGATGGCGATGCCGTACATGGAACAGGCGAAGGATCCCGAAGGCTGGCTCGACCAGCTCGTGCAGGCCGTCCATGCGAAGCAGCGTGGGCTGGAGCGCACCGTGTTCGAACTGCAGTCGTACGACTGGCGCGCGCACAAGGACGTGCCGGCGGGCACGCTGCTTGCGCAAATGCGGCGGCTGCGCAGCAAGGGCGCGGTGAATTTCGGCTACTACCCCGACAACTTCCTGAACGGCCAGCCGCAACTCGAAGCGATGCGCGACGTGATGTCGCTGAAGTCCCGCCTCGACCAGAACTCGATCAACGCGCTGATGCAGATGCAGCATCCGCAGGGAACCAAGACGCCATGAACACCCATAGCATCATCCAGCGCCTGCAGGACTTCGTCTTCTACTATCCGTTCTTCATGTCGTATCTATGGATGATCGGCGGCGTCGTTCACTACTTCCTGCTCGAGGAGGGCCGCGAGCTGTCGACGCGCACGATCGCGTCGAGCGGCATCCCGAAGATCTCGATCGTCGTGCCGTGCTTCAACGAAGCGGCGAACGCGCGCAGCGTGATCCGGCACCTGAACGAGATGGACTACCCGAACTACGACATCATCGCGGTCAACGACGGCAGCCAGGACCGCACCGGCGAGATCCTCAACGAGCTGGCCGTCGAGATCCCGCGGCTGCTCGTGATCCATCATGCGCGCAACGAGGGCAAGGCGGTCGGGCTCACGACCGCGGCCGCGGTATCGAACGCCGAATACCTGCTCTGCATCGACGGCGACGCCCTGCTCGCGCACGACGCGATCGGCTGGATGCTCGAGCATTTCCTGACCGATCCGGGCGTCGGCGCGGTCACCGGCAATCCGCGAATCCGCACGCGCACGTCGCTGCTCGGGCGCATGCAGGTCGGCGAATTCTCGTCGATCGTGGGGCTGATCAAGCGCACGCAGCAGGTGTACGGCCGCATCTTCACGGTGTCGGGCGTGATCACGATGTTCCGCAAGACCGCGCTCGCCGATGTCGGCTACTGGAGCTCGGACATGCTGACCGAGGACATCGACATCAGCTGGAAGCTGCAGTGCCGCGACTGGCGCGTCGTGTACGAGCCGCACGCACTCAGCTGGATCCTGATGCCCGAGACGGTCAGGGGGCTCTACCGTCAGCGGCTGCGCTGGGCGAAGGGCGGCATCCAGGTGCTGATGAAGTACGCGGGTACGCTCACGCGGCCGACGCAGATGATGATGTGGCCGCTGTTCATCGAGTACCTGATCGGCATCGCGTGGGCGTACTCGATGTCGTTCATCCTGCTGCTCGCGCTGATCAACGTCGTCTACCCGCTTCCGCCGAGCTGGCATGTGTCCGTGGTGCCGCACTGGCACGGGATGCTGCTGGTGGCGACCTGCATCCTGCAGCTGATTATCGGCAGCATGATCGATCGTCGTTACGACGAAAAACTCCTGATGTACTTCCTTGACACTATCTGGTACCCCGTCGCGTTCTGGTTGATCAGCATGGTCACCACCGTCGTCGCCCTGCCCGCCGTCGTACTGCGGGGCCGCGGCAAGCGCGCCGTTTGGGTCAGTCCCGACCGAGGCATTCAACATGAAGAACGCGCCGATTATTGACCTTTCCCTGCGCGCCCCGCGCGAACTGATCGCCGAGCGCGGCGGCATCGTCGGACCCGTGCTCGTCGCGTGGTTCCGCCTCATGCGGCCCGCGCTGGTGGGTGGGGTCTGGGCATCGATCTGCATCTATACCTACCGCTACCTGCTGCCGTTCAACGAGGCCGAGATGCCGATCGAACAGATCGTGTTCTATGTGACGAGCATCGCGCTGATCGCCGGCACGATCGTCATGTGGCTGATCGCGGGGCGCGTCGTGCATCCGCTCGCATACCGGTGGCGCGTGTCGAAGATGCTGCGGCGCTCGGCCAGCGTGAAGGTACGCTCGGTCCCGACCGCGCTCGCGGGCGCCCGCCGGCGCGGCGCACGACGCACGACGCGCATTCTCGTCGCGTCGCACGACGCGAACGGCTCGATCTCGGGCATCGAATGGGTCGCGCACGCAGGGCCACAACACCGCGAATAGGTCAGCGGAGACGTGCCGCGCCGCGCGCGACGCATGCCGCGCGGCGCGACACCGCTCCTGATAGCGTGCTGCCGCGCGTCGCGCGCGCCAGCCGGCAACTCCCCTGTAGACGAGGTGAATCATGTGCGGAATCGTCGGAGCAAGCGGTCTGAAGAATCAAGTGCCGCAACTGGTCAATGCACTGAGCCGGCTCGAGTATCGCGGCTACGATTCATGCGGCATCGCCGTGCTGCGTGACGGCCACCTGCGCAGCGAACGCACGCTGCGGCGCGTGGCGGACCTGCAGCACCGCGTGCTGACGCTCGGTCTCGAAGCGCAGACCTGCATCGCGCACACGCGCTGGGCGACACACGGCGCGCCGTCGGAAGTCAACGCGCACCCGATCATGTCGGGCGACACGATCGCGGTCGTGCACAACGGGATCATCGAAAACCATGACGCACTGCGCGCCGAACTGCGGCAGCGCGGCTATACGTTTCGCGGAGAAACCGACACCGAGGTGATCGCGCACCTGATCCACAGCGTCTATCGCGACGACCTGTTCGATGCCGTCATCCGCGCGGTCAAGCGGCTGCACGGCGCGTATGCGATCGCCGTGCTGAGCGCGCTCGAACCGCAGCGGCTCGTCGCCGCGCGCGCCGGCTCGCCGCTCGTGATCGGCATCGGCGCGGACCAGAACTATCTGGCGTCCGACTGCGCGGCGCTCGGCGACCTGACCGACCGCTTCGTCTACCTGGAAGACGGCGACGTCGCGCTGATCACGCCGGATCGCATCGACGTCGTCGATTCGGTCGGGTGCGAAGCCAAGCGTCCGCTGTGCGAGGTCAAGGCGCGCGACGACGACGCCGCGCTCGGCCCGTACCAGCACTTCATGCAGAAGGAGATCTTCGAGCAGCCGAAGGCGATCGCCAGCACGATCGACGGCATCGACGCGATCTCGCCCGCGCTGTTCGGCGGCGACGAAACCGCGCGAGCGATGTTGTCGAAGACCCGCAGTGTGCTGCTGCTCGGCTGCGGCACCAGCTACTACGCGGGCCTGACGGCGAAATACTGGCTCGAGGGTATCGCGGGCATCCCGGCACAGGTCGAGATCGCGAGTGAATACCGCTATCGCGATACCGTGCCTGATCCGCGCACGCTGGTCGTCGGCATCTCGCAGTCCGGCGAGACCGCCGACACGATCGGCGCGCTCGAGCGCGCGCGCGGGATGGGCCAGGACATGTCGATGGCGATCTGCAATGTAGCGACCAGCTCGATCGCGCGCAGCGCGCCGCTCTGCTTCCTGACACGTGCCGGCATCGAGCTCGGCGTCGCGTCGACCAAGGCGTTCACGACGCAGCTCGTCGCACTGTTCCTGCTGACGCTGACGCTCGCGCAGCAGCGCGGCCGGCTCGACGCCGCGCAGGTCGCGATGCACCTGAAGAAGCTGCACGAACTGCCGGAGCGTATCGCCCACGCTCTCGCGCTGGAAACGCAGATCATGGGCTGGGCCGCGAAGTTCGCGCGCACCGAGAACGCGCTGTTCCTCGGGCGCGGGATTCACTATCCGATCGCGCTGGAAGGCGCGCTGAAGCTCAAGGAAGTGTCGTACATCCATGCGGAAGGCTATCCGGCCGGCGAACTGAAGCATGGCCCGCTCGCGCTCGTCACGAGCGCGATGCCGGTCGTCACGATCGCGCCGGACGACCGCCTGTTCCAGAAGCTGAAGTCCAACATGGCGGAAGTGCGCGCCCGCGGCGGACGGCTGTACGTGCTCGCGGGTCATCAGCTCGAGATCGATGCCGATCGTGATACGCACCTGATCCGCGTGCGCGAATCGGGCGATGCGCTGTCGCCGATCGTCAACGTGATTCCGTTGCAACTGCTCGCGTATCACGTCGGCTGCGCGCGCGGCGCCGACGTCGACAAGCCGCGCAACCTCGCGAAATCGGTCACCGTCGAATGAGGGAGCGGCCGGACGTGGCGCACGCGTTCACCCTGCGCGCGCGCGCGGCCCGGCGTGCCGCCGCATGGCGCGTCGCGGCCGCTCTGTGCGGCGCATGCGTTGCCGCCGCCGCGCCGTCGTACACGTGCGCGGGCGCGCCGGTCGTGCATACGGTCACCGTGCAGGAGGCTTCGGCGCCGCAGGAACGCGGCGACGCGCGGCGCTTCATGCACGGAATCGGCGTGGCCGACGCCGGCGACGGCCGGCGCTGGGTGTTCTTCAGCAGCTCGGGCATCGCGCCGCGCGGCGCGCTGCGCAACGGCAACTGGCCGCATGACGTGTATGTCGGCGAATGGCTGCCGGGCAAGCCGGGCCTGCTGCGCGTCCATACGTTCATCAGCCGCCCGGAAGCACAGGAACCCGTGTCGATCGCGCAGAACCCGCGCGGCGACATTTTCGTCACGTTCGAGGACGGCTGGGACACGCCGGAGACGGTCAGCCAGCGATACGGCATCTACCGGCGCGACCTGAAGCCGATCAAGCCCTACCCGAACGACGTCGAAGCGGGCGGCCACTCGGGGCACGTCGCCGCGGTCGGCGAACGCTTCGTCGTGTTCTATTCCGCCGACTGGATCGACGGCGGCGGCGTCGACAATCTCGGCACCGGCAACGGCGTCTACGTGAAAACCTACGATGCCGAAGGACACGTGCTGAACCATGTGGCTGTCGCCCCGCACCGCCGCGAGTGGTGGCCCATGGTCGCGGGCTCGCCGCGCCGCGCGCTGCTGGTCTGGCAGAAATACATCGAAGGCAGCACGGACGCGACGCTCGAATACGCGATGTTCGATCCGGTCACGGCCAAGCTCGACAAGCTCGGGGTGCTGAACGACGCGATCCAGTACTACGTGTATTCGTCGGCCTACGTGCCGGCGGTCGATCGCTTCGTCGTCGTCACGACGACCGCGGACAATCGCGGCGTCGCGATGCTGATCGACCCGGACGGCCGCCGCGTCGCCACGCTCGACTGCCTGCCGGCGTCGGTGCGGGAGTCCGGGATCGGCGTCGACGGCACGCATGCGTACGTGCCGACCCGCGACGGGCGGCTGCTGACGCTGGCGCTTTCGCCCACGAGCATGTCGGTGAGCGGCGTACAGCGTTCGCCGATTCCGTGGGGCTCGACCGGCATCGCCGGGTTCCCGGCACGCGGCGGGGCGATGCATTTCGTGTCGCTGACACCGTCCGGCACGCGCGAAGCCGATTTCGACACGGCGCGGAACACGCCGCTGCCGAAGGCCGACACGCAGTGTCCGACGCATTGACGACGACGCGCGTTGATCCGGATCGACGCGATTCACCGATGCCTTTGCACCGCCGCCCCAATCGCGCGGTGCGATTCCTGCGCACGCATCCGGCGATCGGGTAGCCGGACACGCCGCCGTCGGCCGGCCCGATCCCGGTCACGCCCTGCTCCCGCGCCGCAGTCGCCAGCGCCGCCCTTAACCGCTAGACTGTCGCCCGATTCCTTCCATCGGCCGCGGCACTCGCCCCTTCTGCCGCCGCCGCAACGCCCCTTCCACGGAGTACGAATGCTGAAGCGCCGGTGGTTTTCGCTGTTGCTGCTGACGGTGTGCCTGATCGCCACGCGCGCGTCCGCCCAAGGTGCGCTCGAACTCGACACCGACGGCACGCCGCGCGTCCTGACGCGCCAGGCGCTGCTCGCGCGCGCCGACGCGACGGACATCCATGTGCCACGCGACATTGCGTATGGTCGACCGATGACGTTCCGCGCGGTGCCGTTCGCCGCGCTGCTCGGCGACACGCCGCCAGCCGCCGACGGCGTGCTCGAGACGCGCGCGGCCGATGGTTTCGCCGCGCAATTGCCGCTGGATCTCGCGCGCCGCCGTGCGCCGGCCGGCGCCGTCGCGTGGCTCGCGATCGAGGATCCCGCGCACCCGTGGCCGAAGCTGCCGGGCAAGCAGGTCAGCGCGGGGCCGTTCTATCTCGTGTGGCTCGGGCCGGACGCGTCGTCGGTGCGCGGCGAGCAGTGGCCGTATCAGATCGTGCGCATCACGGTGGAATCGTCGCCGCTCGCGCGCTGGCCGTCGCTCGCCGTCGAATCGGCGCTGCCGGCGAACGATCCGGCCCGCGCGGGCCAGCGGCTGTTCGTCACGCAATGCCTCGCGTGCCACCGCCTCGACGGCGCGGGCAGCAGCCAGGCCGGCCCCGACCTGAACGCGCCGATGAATCCGGTCGACTACTTCCAGCCCGCCGCGCTGCGCCGCTACATCCGCGATCCGGCATCGGTGCGCGACTGGCCGGGCCGCGTGATGCCGGCGTTCCCGCCCGAGCAACTGAGCGACCGGGAACTCGACCAGATCGTCGCCTACCTCGCGTACATGGCGCGGCGCAAGGCCGGCAAGTAAGCCGCGCCGGTCAAGCGCCCGCTTCCTGCGCGCTGTGCAGCACCGCGCGCAGCAGCACGTCCGCCCCCGCCGTCGACCATTCCGGCGTGATCGCCTCGGCCTCGTTGTGGCTCAGCCCGTCGACGCACGGCACGAAGATCATGCCGGTCGGCGCGACGCGCGCGACATAGCACGCATCGTGGCCCGCGCCGGACACGATGTCCATGTGCGACAGCCCCAGCGCCTGCGCCGCGTCGCGCACCGCGTCGATGCAGCGCGGCGCGAACGGCACCGGCGGATACGTGAAGATCTGCTCGATCCGCGCGCCGAGCCCGGCATCGGCCGCCACGCGCGCCAGTTCCGCACGCAGCGCCGCATCGAGTTCGTCGAGCACCGCATCGTCGGGATGGCGGAATTCGACCGTGAAGAAGCAGTTGCCCGGCACCGTGTTGCGCGAATTCGGCCGCGCCTCGATCATCCCGACCGTCGCGCGCGCGTGCGGCGCATGGCGCCGGCCGAGCGCATCGACGAATGCGATCATCCGCGCGGCGCCCACCAGCGTGTCGCGCCGGAACTCCATCGGCGTCGTGCCCGCGTGCGCGTCGACGCCCGTCAGCGTCACCTCGTACCAGCGCTGCCCCTGACCGGCCGTCACGACGCCGATCGTCTTGCCCGCGCGCTCGAGAATCGCGCCCTGTTCGATATGCAGTTCGTAGGCGGCATGCACCGGATAGCCGCCGACGGGTTCGGTGCCCGCATAGCCGATCCGCGCGAGTTCCTCGCCGATCGTCTTGCCGGCGCCGTCGGTGCGCGACAGCCCGTATTCGAGCGGATAGACGCCCGAGAACACGCCGGCCGAGATCATCGCCGGCGCGAAACGCGAGCCTTCCTCGTTGGTCCAGATCACGACGTCGATCGGGCGCTCGGTCTCGATGTCCGCATCGTTCAGCGCGCGCACGACCTCGAGGCCGCCGAGCACGCCGTAGATGCCGTCGTAGCGGCCGCCGGTCGGCTGCGAATCGGCGTGCGAGCCCGTCATCACCGGCGCGGCGTCGGGATTGCGGCCCGCGCGGCGCGCGAACACGTTGCCCATCCGATCCACCCGCACCGTGCAGCCGGCGTCGCGCGCCCACTGCACGAACAGGTCGCGCGACTCGCGGTCGAGATCGGTCAGCGCAAGACGGCAGACACCACCCTTCGGCGTCGCGCCGATCTGCGCCATCCGTTCGAGCGATGCCCACAGCCGCGCGCCATCGACACGCGGTGCGCGTGCGAGGTCGTCATGCATTGCCGGCCTCCGCTCCGTCGTCACGCGGCGCGGCCTGCAGCGCATAGCGGAAATCGCAGCGCTTGCCGCCCTGCATGATCGTGCTCGTGCGCGTGAGCGCGATGCGCGGATCGTAACCCTCGATGAAGTAGCTGTCGCGCGCGCAGCTCAGCAGGTGGCCGATCTCGCCGAGCCCCATCGCGTGATACATCTCCGCATAGCTGCAGCGATGCACGTCGTAGTCGTAGTGCGCGTCGTCGGCGCGGCGCACCTCGACGTCGAGCGCGTCGTCCTTCTCCCACAGCACCTGCAGCGCAATGAACGACTGCACACTCGTGCCGTCGGGCTCTTGCGCGGCGAACGTGCGGCCCGCGTCGACGGCCGCGCCGCGCACGGCTTCCGCGATGACGGCCTGCGCGCGCTCGGTGCCGAATTCGCGCTTCATGATCTCGTAGATCGGCTTGATGATTTCCGCTTCGATGCGGCGCCGCGCGAGGATGCCGAGGCGCGTGTCCTCGGGTGCCGCCGCGGCTGCATGGGTCTTGTCGGTCATGGGAAACGTCTCCGTCGTTATTTCGTTGCGGGGCGCGCGCCGCCGAGCACGTCGACGACGGTCCACTTGCCGCCGCGTACCTGGTAAATCGTGAACGCCGGGTCCTTCAGATTGCCGTCCTGATCGAACGCGACCCGGCCGGTCACGCCGGACCGGTCGATCGCGCGCACGGCCGCGACCAGCTTCGCAGGCTGCGTCGTGCCGGCCTGCTGCGCGGCCGCGATCAGCGTGGCGGCCGCGTCGTACGCGAACGGCGCGTGCAGCTCAATCGGCGCGTGCCAGCGTGCGCGATATTGCGCGTCGAACGCCTTGCCGCCCGGCATCCGGTCGAGCGGCAGGCCCGGCTCGAGCGCCGTCACGCCTTCGCCGTCCTTGCCCGCGAGCGACAGGAAGGTCTGGCTCACGAAACCGCCGGCGCCGAGCAGCGGCGCGTTCACGCCGAGCTGGCGCATCCGGCGCGCGATCGGCGCGGCCTGCGCGTCGAGGCCGCCGAAGAACACGAGATCCGCGCGCTTGCCCTTGATCGCGGTCAGCACGCCGCTGAAGTCGGTCGTCTTGTCATTCACGTACTGGCGATCGACGATCGTGCCGCCGTTCGCCTGCACGCCCTTGATGAACTGATCGGCAAGCCCCGCGCCGAACGACGTGCGATCGTCGATCACCGCGATGCGCTTCGCCTTCAGTGTCTTCACCGCATAGGCGCCAGTGAAGTTGCCGCCCGCATCGTCGTGACCCATGATGCGGAACGCCGTCGCGTAGCCCTGCTGCGTGTACTGGTGGCCGGTGGATGCCGGCGCGATCTGCGCAATGCCCGCATCGCGATAGACGCGCGACGCCGGCACGCTGCAGCCCGTGTTCCAGTGACCGACGACACCGATCACGTGCTGGTCGACCAGCTGCTGCGCGACCGCGACGGCCGTGCGCGGGTCGGACTGGTCGTCGGCCGCGACGAGCTTGTAGACAACCGGCTTGCCGCCGATGCTCGGATGCTTCGCGTTCGCGTCGTCGATCGCGAGTTGCGCGCCGTTCTGCAGGTCCTTGCCGATTCGCGCGGACGGGCCGGTGAGCGGCGCGGCGAGGCCGATCAGGATCGTCTGCGGCGCGGATTGCGCGAAGGCGGGAACGGCAGCGATCAGCGTGGCCGCGGAGAAGGCGAGACGGGCGGGAAGAAAGGCGATTTTCATGTGCGGGGATCAGTGATTCGGATCAAAACATGAAAAATATTAAAGATTCGACACCCGCACCCCAAATACTCAATTGTTGGATGCTTATGCCATTCCCGACACAATAGCGTAAACACCTGTAAATACAGCGTATTTTTAGATTGTCGCTTACCCTGATTTTTCGATAAAATTCGATACATGAAAAATGTCGAACAATTGCCACACGATCCGCCACTGCGCGCCGTCCGCGCGTTCGAGGCATTCGCGCGTCTCGGCTCGGTCACCGCGGCCGCGCACGAGCTCGACATCACGCCGTCCGCGGTCAGCCACCAGCTGCAACTGCTCGAAGCGTTCATCCAGACGCCGCTGACCGTGCGCGAAGGCAGGCTGCTCGCGCTCACTGATGAAGGGCGCGACTACTACCGCTCGATCAGCGCCGCGTTCTCGGTGCTGCGCAGCGCGACGCGCTTCGTGCGCGACCGCTCGTCGCTGCGGCAGATCACGATCAGCCTGATTCCGCTGCTCGGCATCGGCTGGTTCATTCCGCGGCTGCACGCATTCCTCGCCGACAACACCGACGTCGACGTGACCGTGCTGTACGCCCATCACCGCAACTATCGAAGCGACGCGTCGGATCTGTCGATCCGCTTCGGCACCGGCGACTGGCCCGGTTACCGCTGCGAGCGGCTGCTGCCGGGCGCGATGGTGCCGATGTGCAGCCCATCGTTCCTGAAGCGTCACGGGCCGTTCCGCACGCCGGCCGATCTCGCGCGGGCGCCGCTCGTGCACGACGAGGATCGCAGCACCTGGGTCAACTGGCTGCAGGGCGCCGGCGTGCGGCACGTGTCGCATGCGGTGGGGCCGATGTTCGAGGACGGACAACTGACGCTGAGCGCGGCGCGCGCGGATCTCGGCGCGGCGCTGCTGCGCGCGCCGCTGGTCGAGCGGGAACTGGCGAGCGGCGAACTCGTGCAGCTGTTCGATCACGCGCTCGACGACGGGCGCGACTACTACCTGTGCACGCGCGAGGATGCGGACATGCCGGACGGCGCGAGACGGCTTGCCGACTGGCTGAGGAAGATCGCCGCCTGAACGGCTGGCTCGCCGCCGGCCGGCCGAGCGTCTCCGCACGCGTGGCCCGCGCGAGCGGCATTCGTCATGCATGCCGGAGAGCCGTCGCCGCGCGTCACACTGCCCGCCCCCATCCGCGCTCGGCCGCATAAGTGACCGTCGCCCGCGCCAGCTCCTGCGTGCTGTCGATCAACGCGAACGGAGCATCGCGCAACGCACGCGCGGCGATCGGAATTTCCGTGCAGCCCATCACCGCGACGCCCACGTCCCGCCGCGCCAGCGTCGCGAGCGCGCGCGACAGGCACCGCACCGACGCATCGAGCTTCCCCGCCTTGACGGCCGCGATGCACGCGGCGATATCGCGCTGCGCGGCCACGGCCGGCATCACCGGCTCGAAGCCGCGCGCACGCAGCGCCGCCTGGTAGAAGCCCGACACCAGCGTGCCGCCGGTGGCGAGCACCGCGACGCGCCGCACGCCGGCCGGCACCGCGGCCACCGATGCGTCGACGATATGCAGGACCGGCGCCGCGCTGCGTTCGCGCAGCGGCGCATACCAGTGATGCGCCGAATTGCACGGGATCGCGATCACGTCGACACCGCAGCGGTTCAGCAGCGCGACGCCGTCGAGCAGCGCCGGCAGCGGATCGGTCCCGCCGTCGATGATCGCGCGCGAGCGATCGGGCGTCTGCGTCAGGTTCGCGACGATCATCGGCAAGTGCTCCTGGTCGCAGCGCGCGCGCGTCAAGCGAATCACGCGATGCATGAAGTCGACCGTGGCCAGCGGTCCCATTCCGCCCAATACCCCGACAAGCGCCATGATGTCTCCTTCACGCGCGCGGCGGCCGCGCGCAGATCGCGGATACGACGGCCGAGTTGCCGATCACCAGCAACAGCGTGCGCAATATCTCGCAGAACGGATCGACCGCCGCGAACAATACGAACGCGGCCTCGAACGGCAGGTGCAGCGCCGCGCAGACCATGCCGGCGAGCGACACCGTCACGACCCCCGACGTGCCCGTCGACGCGAATCCGGTCAGCACCGACGCGACCAGCACGACGCACAGCTCGTCGGGGCCGAGCGAGCGTTCGTAGAGTTGCGCGACGAACAGCGTCGCGCTCGCGTAATAGACCATCGGCCCGACGCGCAGCAGCGACACGGCGAGCGGCACGACCAGCTCGACGCGCGCGCGGGCAAAGCCGAAGCCGTCGGCCAGGCACTCGATCATGCTCGGCATGCAGGCCACGCTGCTGCGCGTGGCGAGCGCCATCGCGAACGGCGTGCGCAAGCCGGCCAGCGTCTCGGCCAGCGTCGCGCCCGAGCGCTTCCAGATCACGGCGATCGCCGCCGCGATCAGCACGAGGGAGACGACCACGAACGCCATGACGAAGCGGAACATCGCCTCGAGCGGCCCGAACCCGGACGTGCCGATCTGCGCGGCGCCGCCGCAGAACAGCACGATCGGCGTCGGATACGCGAGCCAGTGCATGATCTTCTGGCACGTGAAATACACGGTTTCCAGCGTCTGGCTCAGCGCCGCCGAGATGCTCGCCGGCACGCGCCCCGACGCGAAGCCGAAGAACAGCGAGAACACTAGCGCCTTCAGCGTGTCGCCGCTCGCGAGCGCCGCGAAGAAGTTGCCCGGCACCAGCGCGATCAGCATGTCGGCGAGGCCCGACGACTTCTCCGCGGGATCGGTGCCGTACAGCGTCATCACGGTGTCGCTCGCCGCGCCGTCGCTGCCGACCAGCGCGCCGAACGCCTTCAGCGTCGCATTCGACAGGTGCTCGCCCGGGCGCATCGCGACCAGCACGACCGTGCCGACCACCACGACGAACACCGACACGCAGCCGAAGATCGCGATCACGCGCATCACGAGATCCGATGCGCTGCCTTCGCGCAGCAGCCGCTGCAGGCTGAAGATCACGGCGGCCGTCATGAACGGCAGCGCCGTCATCTTGAGCAGGCCGACGTACACCTCGCCCACGTAGTCGAACTGCGGCGCGGCGGCCGGCCACAGCATGCCCGCCACGATCCCGAGCGCGAGGCTGCCGAATACCGTCAACGGATGGATCGCGAACGCATGCAGCCGCTCGATGCGCGGCGTGATCCTGAGGTTCTCGTTCATGTTCATGTCAGCGACCCATCGCATCGAGCAGGGATTTCACGTCGAGCCGCTTGTTGCGCTCGGCCAGGAACTGGTTGACGAACGCGAGCAGCGTCGGCGCGGACACCGGCACGCCGACGGCGAGCGCGTCGGTCAGGTCGTCGAAGGTCGCGACGCGCAGCCGGATCGGCGCGCTCGGGTCGTCCTGCATCACGAGCTTGATCGCGAGCTCGTCGCGATACACGGCCGTTACCGCCCCGGCGTTCAACGCGTCGAGCGTCGCCGGCCAGCTCGGATAGGTGCGCACCTGCGCGGCCGGGAAGTCGTTGCGCACGTATTCGGCGTAGGCCGACCGCGCGACGACGCCGATCGTGCCGCGGTAGTCGCGCACGACTTCCGGCAGCGGCCGCCCTTTCGCGAGTTCCGCGAAGCTGACTCGGTTGATCAGCAGCGCGCGCCGCAGGCTGATGTACGGCGTGCTGAAGCTGACCACCTGCGCCCGCGGCAACGTGCGCGACAGCTTGCTGATCGCGACGTCGGCCTGCCCGATCGCGAGCAGATGAACGACGTCGTCGAAGGTGCGCGCGTCGCGGTCGAACTGCACGGATACGCCGAGCTTTTTCGCGAGCTCGTCGGCGAGGTCGATGTCGACGCCCGCCAACGCACCGTTGCGCGACCAGAAGAACGGCGGCTGATCGACGCCCAGCACCGCGACCACGAGCGTGCCGCGCGTGACGATGCGGGCGAACTCGGGCGCAAGCAGCCGGCCGTCGGGCATCGGCACGAGCCCGCTGGCCGTGGTGGTGGGCGCGGGCGTCACCGCCGCCGCGACCGTCACCGCCGGCGCGGTTGCATCGAGGGCCAGCGCCGGTGCGGCGCATGACACGGCGATCAATGCGCAGGCTGCGCCGCGCCAGTGCCGACGCAGGTATCGGCGCACGAGGAAGATATCGCGGCACCACGCAAGCAGCGCGCGCACGGCGCGTCCGGGAAAGATGTTCATGGCGCAGGTTGACGGTGAGTGTCGAACGACCGCGCAGCCGTTCGTGCCGAACGGGTGCCGGGCCCTGGCGCGAAGCGCGTGGCCGCCGTTCGGCGCCGCACGCTCCCGCCCACCCAATGTGTCAGAAGCGCCGCCCGGCCGAAATCCGCCGGAAGGCCCGGCCCGGATGTCACGGGCCGTCCGGACGGCCCGCCGCAACGGGGGCCGGAAGCAGATAGGAATTCCCGATGCCGTGGATTGAAACAAGCAATTTCACAAACTCGGGGTCAACCCGGATACTGGGAACACTTCATCAACACCACCCCAAAGGAACTCGCAAGATGCCGATCATCAACACCCAAATCAAGCCGTTCAAGGCAACCGCATACCACAACGGCGATTTCGTGCCCGTGACCGAAGAGAACTTCAAGGGCAAGTGGTCCGTCGTCGTGTTCTACCCGGCCGACTTCACGTTCGTCTGCCCGACCGAGCTGGGCGACCTCGCCGACCGCTACGCGGAATTCCAGAAGCTGGGTGTCGAAATCTACGGCGTGTCGACCGATACGCACTTCACGCACAAGGCATGGCACGACACGTCGGACACGATCGGCAAGATCAAGTACCCGATGATCGGCGACCCGACGCTCACGCTGTCGCGCAACTTCGACGTGCTGATCGAGGAAGAAGGGATGGCGCTGCGCGGCACGTTCGTGATCAACCCGGAAGGCGAGATCAAGCTGTGCGAAATCCACGACAACGGCATCGGCCGCGACGCAGGCGAACTGCTGCGCAAGGTGCAGGCTGCGCAATACATCGCGGCGCACCCGGGTGAAGTGTGCCCGGCCAAATGGACGCCGGGTGCGGAAACGCTGACCCCGTCGCTCGACCTGATCGGCAAGATCTGACGCTCGCTGCGCGCGCCTCGCACGAGGCGCGCGAGTGACGCGCCGCGGGCCGCCTCGTGCGGCCCGCGCCCTCCTCCGGCACGACGTGCCCGACCAGAAATATCAATACGGAATCCGAAACGCCATGCTCGACGCCAATCTCAAGAATCAACTGAAAGCGTACCTCGAAAAGATCACGCGCCCGATCGAACTCGTCGCATCGCTCGACGACAGCGCGAAGTCGCAGGAACTGCTTGCGCTGCTCAACGAGATTGGTTCGCTGACGTCGCGCGTGACCGTGACCGAGCGCCGCGACGACGCCGAGCGCAAGCCGTCGTTCTCGATCGGCGAACCCGGCAAGCCAGCGGGCATCCGCTTCGCCGGCATCCCGATGGGCCATGAATTCACGTCGCTCGTGCTCGCGCTGCTGCAGACGGGCGGCCATCCGATCAAGCTCGACGACGACGTGATCGAACAGATTCGCGCGCTCGACGGCGACTACGCGTTCGAAACGTATTTCTCGCTGTCGTGCCAGAACTGCCCGGAAGTCGTGCAGGCGCTGAACGTGATGTCGCTGATCAACCCGCGCATCCGCCACGTCGCGATCGACGGCGCGCTGTTCCAGAACGAAGTCGAAGCGCGCCAGATCATGGCCGTGCCGACGATGTTCCTGAACGGCGAATCGTTCGGTCAGGGCCGCAGCAGCGTGAAGGAGATCCTCGCGAAGCTCGACACGGGCGCCGGCGCCCGTGCCGCGAAGTCGCTCGAGAACAAGCCGGTGTTCGACACGCTGATCGTGGGCGGCGGCCCGGCCGGTGCGGCCGCCGCGATCTACTCGGCGCGCAAGGGCATCGCGACGGGCGTCGTCGCCGAGCGTTTCGGCGGCCAGGTGCTCGACACGATGGCGATCGAGAACTTCGTGTCGGTGCAGGAAACCGAAGGGCCGAAGTTCGCCACCGCGCTCGAGCAGCACGTGAAGCAGTACGACGTCGACATCATGGACGTGCAGCGCGCCGACGCGCTGATTCCGGGCGACGTGCACCAGATCCGCCTCGCGAACGGCGCGGTGCTGAAGGCGAAGACGATCATCCTGGCAACCGGCGCGCGCTGGCGCGAAATCAACGTCCCGGGCGAGCGCGAATACCGCAACCGCGGTGTCGCGTACTGCCCGCACTGCGACGGCCCGCTGTTCAAGGGCAAGCGCGTCGCGGTGGTCGGCGGCGGCAACTCGGGCGTCGAGGCCGCGATCGACCTGGCCGGCATCGTGAAGGAAGTCACGCTGATCGAATACGGCGCGCAACTGCGCGCGGACGAGGTGCTGCAGCGCAAGCTGCACAGCCTGCCGAACGTGACGATCGTCACGCAGGCGCAGACGACCGAGCTGACCGGCGACGGCAGCAAGCTGAACGGGCTCGTCTACAAGGATTTGCGTTCGGGTGAAGCGAAGCGCGTCGATCTCGAAGGCGTGTTCGTGCAGATCGGCCTCGTGCCGAACACCGAATGGCTAAAGGGCACGATCGAACTGTCGAAGCACGGCGAGATCATCGTCGATGCACGCGGCGCGACGTCAGTGCCCGGCGTGTTCGCGGCCGGCGACGTGACGACGGTGCCGTTCAAGCAGATCGTGATCGCGGTCGGTGAAGGCGCGAAGGCATCGCTCGGCGCGTTCGACCACCTGATCCGGCAGGACGTGACGCCGGCTACGGCCGACGCGCCCCAGGCCGAAGAAGCGATCGCCGCGTAACGCGCGACGCACCGCTCGGATTCGTCTCTCTTGGCCCCGCATGCCCTGGTCGGCGTGCGGGGTCCTTTTTCATCCGGCGTCGTGCGGCGCGGTGCGAGCGCGCCGGCACCGTTCTCACTGGGCCGCGGCGGGACCGGCACTCGCCGACGCGGGCGCCTTGAAGCTGCTCGACTGCCTGACCAGCTGCTCGGTCATCGCGGCGGCAACCGCATTCCCACCCGCCGATGTATGCGGTCGATCGGCGCTCGGCGTCGCCACGTATTGCGGCGGCGGCAACGACGGATCGAGCTTCGCCGATTCATGCACGAGCGCTGCGGTTTCAGGTGTTTCGGATTTCGTGGCGGACGGTGCTGCCGCGTGCCGTTCGAGCCCGTCGCGCTTGCGCTCCGCGCGTTGCGCCGGCTGATATGCCGGCTGACTCGGGCGGCTCGCCTGCACCGCCTGGACCGGCGGTGTCGATTGCACGGGTTGCGCCGCTTGCGCCGGCTGCGCCGGTCGTGCCGCTTGTACCGGCGCTTGAATCGCCGGCGCGGGCTTGGCCTTCGCTGGGGTCGCATCCTCCGGCTCGACCGTCACGACATGAACGGTCGGCGGCGGCGCACTCGGTTTCGCGGGGGGCGCCTGCGCGGCGACGACCGGCGCGACGGGGGCAGATGGCGGCGCCGGGTTCGCATGCGCGGGAGCCGCCGGCGGCGGTACGGCCGCTCGTTGCGGCACGGCCTCGTCGACGTGCGCGGACGGGATCGCGACCGCCGCCGGCGGCGCGATCGTGCCTTGTGCGGTATGTTCGTCGTTCGCCGCGGTCACGGCGGCGGCAGGCGCCGCGGAATCGCCGATGCCGGCCTCCGCGATCGCGCGGTGGTCGTCGCGCAGGAGCATCACGTAGCCGCTGCCTGCCGCGGCAACCAGCAATCCGCCGACGATCATCAAAGTCTTTCGGGTACTTGTCATGCTTGCTCACCGATCTTACCGACGTGAACGAGCCATCATACGCGCGGGTTTGCGCCAAATCTCGCACGAATACATTTGGTTGCATTGATGTCGGCGCAACGCCGGCGGGGCCTGACCGACGCCGCGCCGCCCTATCGTCAGACGGTTCGATACCCGCCCGCTCGCGCCCCATCAGAGGCAGAAGATCGCGACCGCGATCCCGCCGAACAGCGCCCACTTGACGACGTAGTACACGGTGCGATTCCACGCCTTCAGCCGCTTGCCGGCGCGGCGAATCGCATACAGGTACTTGAATGCATGATTGAGGCCGCCGGTGCGGTCGCCCGTTTCGTTCGGCGACGCGGCCGCGCGCATCAGCAGTTGCCCGAACGCATCGTTGACGCGCTGCGCCCAGCGATATTTCATCGGCCGGTCGATGTCGCAGAACAGGATCACGCGATCGTGCGCGGTGCGATTCTCGGCCCAGTGCAAATAGGTTTCGTCGAACATCACCGCCTCGCCGTCGCGCCATGCATACGACTCGCCGTCGACGACGATCCGGCACGCGTCGTCGTTCGGCGTGTCGAGCCCGAGGTGGTAGCGCAGCGAGCCTGCATACGGATCGCGATGCAGCCCGAGCTTGCCGCCCGGCGGCAGCTGCGCGAACATCGCGGCCTTGATCGACGGAATCCGCGACAGGATCTCGACCGTCCGCGGACACAACGCCTGGGCGGACGGATGCGGCGCGTCGTACCACTTCAGGTAGAAGCGCTTCCAGCCGTTGCGAAAGAACGAATTGAAGCCGATGTCGTTGTACTCGCCCGACGCCTTGATCCGGCTGGCATCGCGCAACGCGAGGGCTTCCTCGCGAAAGGTCCGCCATTCGCGCTGCAGCACCGCGAGTTCCGGAAAGTGCCGCGGGTCGAGAAACGGTGTGGTGGGCACCGAAGAGAACGCGTATGAAAAGCAGTTCAGCGGCGCGGTGAAGGTCGAGTGATCGGATAGTTGCCTGAACAACCTGTGCCGAACCTTGCCGCGCCGGTGCGTATGAACCACACACGCAATGAACACGATCAACAGGACCCACCGCATCGATCATCTCCCCGTAAGCTCTTTGCAGAAATTCTAGGTACGGGAAAAAATTCGTGCGCTGACGCGCAGGCGCTGCGATGTGCGTCGGCAAGACGCGGCGAGGACGTCGATCGCGTCACGCCAAAACGCCGAAAAGCCCGTGCTGACGGGCTTTTCGGCGCAATCGGAAGGCGCGCGCGGCATCTGCCGACGCACGCGCATGCGGCGATTATTCCGGAAACGGCAAATCAGTTTGTCCGTCTGCGCGCATACCGAACGTGTTGAGCGTCATCGCGACGAGCGCGTAATAGCCGAGCAGCGCGACGAGGTTGACGACGGTCTCGTGGCCGAAGCGCGCCTGCGCGCGCGCGAACGTCGCATCGCTCACGCGTTGCGTGTCGTACAGCTCGGTCGCGAATGCATGGATCAGCGCGTCGTCGTCCGATTCGAACGCCGGCGTGGCGCCGCGCCGGATCGCTTCGGCCGTCGCGGCCGGCACGCCGGCATCGAGCGCGATCGGATGGTGGATGTGCCACTCGGCCTGCGAGCGCCAGCGCGCGGCGGTCACGAGAATCGCGAGCTCCGAGAGGCGCAGCGACAGGCCCGTGCGATAGCGGCAGAACGCGCCGAGCCGCTGCGCGTGCTGGGCCAGCTCGGGGCTCGCGATCCAGCCGAGGAACGGCCCGTTCAGGTTGCCGCGCGGGCCGCTGAGGATGTCGGCCAGCACGGCCTTCTGTTCGTCGGTGGCCGATGCGGGATCGAAGGGAGGCAGTCTGTCTGTCATGGTCGGGACTCGGTGAGGTCGTGGTTCACACGCCGGCCGATGCGAGCGCCGCGTCGATCGCGCCGGACAGCCGTTCGACGATCGTGTCGATCTGCTGCGCGGTGCAGACGAACGGCGGAGCGACCAGGATGTGATCGCCGTTCACGCCGTCGATCGTGCCGCCCATCGGATACACCATCAGGCCGCGCTGCATCGCCTCGCGCTTGACCGCCGCATGCAGCTTCAACGCGGGATCGAACGTCGCCTTGCTGTCGCGATCGCGGACGAGCTCGACGCCGACGAACAGCCCGCGGCCGCGCACGTCGCCGACATGCGGATGCGCACCGTAATGCGCGCGTAGCGACGCACGCAGTTGCTCGCCGCGCGCCTTCACGTTGTCGAGCAGCTTCTCTTCGGCGATCACGCGCTGCACCTCGAGCGCGGCCGCGCAGGCGGTCGCGTGGCCGAGATACGTGTGGCCGTGCTGGAAGAACCCCGAGCCGTCGACGATCGTCCGGTAGATGCGGTCGCTCACCAGCGTCGCGCCGATCGGCTGGTAACCCGCGCCGAGCCCTTTCGCGATCGTCAGCAGATCGGGCGCAACTTCGTCCTCGTCGCATGCGAACAGATAACCGGTGCGCCCCATCCCCGACATGATTTCATCGAGAATCAGCAGCACGCCGTACTTGTCACACACCGCGCGAATCTTCTTCAGGTAAGTACGCACCGGCGGCACCGCGCCGGCCGTCGCGCCAACCACCGTTTCCGCGACGAACGCCGCGACGTTTTCCGCGCCGAGTTCGACGATCTTCTGCTCGAGCTCGTCGGCCAGGCGCTGCGCATACGCTTCGTCGGTTTCTCCCGCATGCTGGTCGCGATACGCATAGCAGGGGCTCACGTGGTGCGCTTCGATCAGCAGCGGCAGGAACGGCTCGCGCCGCCATGCGTTGCCGCCGATCGCGAGCGCGCCGAGCGTGTTGCCGTGATAGCTCTGGCGGCGTGCGATGAAGTGACGGCGCTGCGGCTCGCCCTTCTCGACGAAATACTGGCGCGCGAGCTTCAACGCGGCCTCGATCGCCTCGGAGCCGCCCGACACGAAATACACGTGTTCGAGGCCGGCCGGCGCTGCCTCGACGAGCCGGTCGGCCAGTTCCTCGGCCACGTCGGTCGTGAAGAACGACGTATGCGCGTACGGCAGCTGCTGCACCTGCCGCTTGATCGCGTCGATCACGCGCTGGTTGCTGTGGCCGAGACACGAAACGGCCGCGCCGCCGCACGCGTCGATGTAGCGTTTGCCGGTCGAATCGATGATCTCGATGCCGTCGCCTGCGACGGCGACGGGCAAGGTGGCGCGTGGAGCGCGATGAAAAACGGTCGTCATGCGTTGCCTCATGGATCAGGACGCGCTGCGCGCGTGCGCGGACGGCACGATGCGCGTCGCGAAGCGCTGCGTGCCGTGTTGATGGAGGGTGAAGTCGATCGCTGCGTCGCGAATGGCGAACACTGCGGTTGCCAGCGTGTTCTCGTCGTCGGGATCGGCCGGATCGTCGCGATAGATCGGCAGCCCTTCCGGTGCGCGATCGCCGAGCACGCGCAGCAGCGCGGCTTCGTCGATCGTGTCGATGCCGGGTGTCAGCGTGTCGACGCGACGCTGACGGTCGGCCGACGATTGCGTAACGATCTGCGCCTCCGCATCGCAACCCGAATGCACGAGATGATTCGCGTGGCCGGCAAGACGCGCCACTTCGACGACCGAGCACCGCGCGACACTCGCCTCGATGCTCAGCAGCCGTGCATCGCCGGTCGCGCCGAGCGTGTGGTGAAAGCCGCTCGCGCGCGCATGCTTGCGCAGCACGTCCGCGGCCGCATCGAGCGACGTCGCGTCGAGCACCGCGCGCGCGAGGATCATCCGCGGCACGCCGGCCGCCGGCGTAACGATCCGCAGGTTGTTGATCGCCTGCGCGATGCCCGCGCGGTTCGCGGCGAACGTATGCCCGGGTAGCGAGCCAGGGTAATAGAAGCTGATGAAGCCCGGCTTGCCCTGCGGCTGCACGTCGACCAGCAGGCAGCGCTCACGCAGGTACGGATCGCCGTCCTCGTTGTGCGCGATCCAGCGGGTGCCGTGCGCATCGCGCGCGGCGAGCGTCGTGCAGCCGTCGGGCGCGTTATGGATCAGCTCGCCGCGGCAATTCCACAGGAAGATGTCCTCGGCCGGCCAGCCGACGCCCGCCGCGATCCCGTCCAGTTCCGCGACAAGATCGGGATACGCGGCCAGCGCGGCCTGCCGCAGCGCGGCGACGAACGGATGGCCGCGCCAGCGGCGCACGGCCTGCCATGCG
Organism: Burkholderia sp. Tr-862; assembly: GCF_011753085.1. Classification (NCBI taxonomy): domain Bacteria; kingdom Pseudomonadati; phylum Pseudomonadota; class Betaproteobacteria; order Burkholderiales; family Burkholderiaceae; genus Burkholderia; species Burkholderia sp. Tr-862. The sequence continues at coordinate 12,754 of NZ_VWWG01000043.1, read as the reverse complement.
CTGCTCTGCTGCATGTACGTATCGAACACGGGGCGGGCAAGTTCGCCGAGACGCACGCCGATGTCGAACGGCGTGCCCGCGATGACGGGAGAAAGGGAAAGCGGCATGTCGCGTGGTTCGGTTTCGTTCAGGACACGTGTTTCAGGAATTCCTTCAGGCGCGGCGTGGGCGGCCGGTCGATCAGGTCGACCGGGTGGCCGTCCTCGGCGATGCCACCCTGATCCATGAACAGCAGGCGCGTGCCGACCCGCTTCGCGAAGCCGATCTCGTGCGTGACGACGATCATCGTCATCCCTTCGGTAGCGAGATCCTGCATCACTTTCAGCACTTCGTGGCGCAACTCCGGATCGAGCGCCGACGTCGGCTCGTCGAACAGCATCAGCCGCGGCCGAATCGCGAGCGCCCGCGCGATCGCGACGCGCTGCTGCTGGCCGCCCGACAGTTCCGACGGGTAATGATTCGCGCGCGATTCGAGGCCGACCTTGTCGAGTAGCGCCATCGCCTGGTCGCGCGCATCGGCGCGCGACGCGCCGCGCACCTGCATCGGCCCGAACATCACGTTCTCGAGCGCGGTCATTTGCGGGAACAGGTTGAACTGCTGGAACACCATGCCGGCTTCGAGCCGGATGTTGCGGATCGTCGTCGCGTTGCCGCGCACGCTCTGGCCGTCGACGAGCAGTTCGCCGCCGGTGATTTTCTCGAGCGCGTTGATACAGCGCAGCATCGTCGATTTGCCCGAGCCCGACGGGCCGACCACGACGACCACCTCGCCCGCGTCGATCTTCAGGTCGATGTTCTTCAGCACCGGCACATGGCCGAAGCTCTTCGACACGTTCTGGAATTCGATCATGCTCATAAGATTTTCATCCGCTTTTCGACGAGCCGCAGCGTCAGCGTCATCACGCCGGTCAGTATCAGATAGATGACGGCCACCGCACTCCAGATCTCGACCGCCTGGAAATTGCCCGCGATGATTTCCTGCCCCTTGCGCGTCAGCTCGCCGACGCCGATCACGATGAACAGCGACGTGTCCTTCAGGCTCACGATGCACTGGTTGCCGAGCGGCGGAATCAGCCGCCGGAACGCCAGCGGCCCGACGATCTTCAGCAGCACGCGCGGCATCGACAGCCCCATCGCGAGGCCCGCTTCCGTCAGCCCCTTCGGGATCGACAGCAGCGCGCCGCGCACCACTTCCGCGAGATATGCGCCGGAATTCACCGTGATCGCGATGATCGCGGCCGTCAGGCCGTCGATGCGGATATGCGCGAGCAGCGGCAGTGCGAAATACAGGAACATCACCTGCACGACGATCGGCGTGCCGCGAATCAACTCAATATAGACCTGTGCGAGCACGTTCATCGCCTTCGGTCCGTATGCGCGGAACATGCCCGCGATCATCCCGACGATGAAACCGCCCACCAGCCCCAGTAATGCGATGAACACCGTCAACCGGACCCCGTCCATCAGGTCCGGCAACGCCGCCCAGATCGCCGACCAATCGAAATTCACTTGTCGCTCCCCGTTCGATTCAAGACCGGCGCGGCCGCTCGGCCGCGCCATGGCGCGCCGTCACGCTCACATCTTCGGCGGCTCGGCGCCGAACCACTTCTTGTAGATCTGCGCGTAGCGGCCGTCGGACTTGATCTTCACGAGCGACGCGTTGACCTTCGGCACCAGCGCGCTGCCCTTCGGGAAGCCGATCCCGTACTTGTCGCCGCTGACCGGCTGGCCCGCGACCTTCACCTTGCCCTTGCCTTCGTTGTTCACGAAGAACAGCACGTTCGGCGTGTCGTGCATCGCCGCGTCGACGCGGCCCGCTTCAAGCGCGAGATAGGCCTGGTCGATGTTCGGGAACTGGCGGATCTCCTTCGGCTTCAGGTGCGCCTTGATCCAGTCGATCGTCGCGGTGCCCGTCTTCGCGGCGATCACCTTGCCGTTCAGGTCGTCGATCGACTTGATCGTCGTGTTGCCGGACTGCACCATCGCCGCGAGACCGCTGTCGTAGTACGGCGCGGAGAAGTCGATCGCCTTCTTCCGTTCTTCCTTGATGGTCATCCCCGACAGCGCGACGTCGATGTTCTGCGTCTGCAGCGCCGGAATCAGGCCCGCGAAATCCATCGGCTGGATCGTGTACTTCCAGCCCTGGTCCTTCGCGATCTCCGCCCACAGGTCGAGATCGAAGCCGACGTACTTGTCGCCCTGCTTGAACTCGAACGGCATGAACGACGTGTCGGTCCCGACGACGAGCGTCTTGGTATCCGCGTGCGCGATGCTGGCGCCGAGCGCGGCGACCACCGCGACGGCTTTCAGGAAGGAACGGCGACTCATGGTTTCTCTCCGCATGATTGAGCGATGTGGCCGGCCAGCGGGCCGGCGGGAACGACGACATCAAGCCGCACCGCAACATGCGATGCCTAATTAGACATTAGTGCAACATGTGTTGTCAACCGCGATACTACGACAACAAAAAAACGCGCAACAGGTAAATGCATCGGGGTAAGCCCGAGCCGCACGGGATGGACAGGTCAGAGGAAAGGGAGAGGCCCGGGGCGAAGCGCCCGGGCCGGATCGCGCCGCGCGGGCGGATGGCGGTGCGTGAGCGGACGGCGGTGCGTGAAGCGCGGCTGGCGGCGCTGGGTACGGGCGGGCGGGTTGGCCGTCCCGCGCCGCCAGGGCGACGGGCTGACGACAGCGCAACCGCGCAGGCAATCGCCGCCACCCGTGCGTGGGTTCGCTCGTGTGGAGCGTCGGCGATTCGGCTCGGCGCCGTGCCGGGGCGGCCGTGCCCGCGATGCCGGCAACCGCCGGCGCGGCTCAACGAACGGTGCGGAATTCGCGCGAAAACGCCGGATGGCGACGCTCCGATGCGGCGTCGATCACGCCGCCACCCCGCTCGCCTGATGCGACACGAGCCGCGCATACGCACCCTGCCGCGCCATCAGTTCCGCATGCCGTCCGGCCTCGATCACGCTGCCCTGCTCGATCACGAGGATCAGGTCGGCATTGCGCACGGTCGACAGCCGGTGCGCGATGATGATCGACGTGCGCTGCGTCATCAGGTCCTCCAGCGCCGCACGAATCTGCTGCTCGCTGATCGTGTCCAGATGGGACGTTGCCTCGTCGAGGATCAGTACGGGCGCATCCTTCAGGAACGCGCGCGCGATCGCGACACGCTGGCGCTGGCCGCCCGACAGCTGCACGCCGCACTCGCCGACGCGCGTCGCGAGCCCGTCCGGCAGCCGCGCGACGAATTCGCCGAGCGCCGCATGATCGATCGCACGCTGCACGTCCGCGTCGGACGCATCGTTCGCGGCGAGCCGGATGTTCGCTTCGAGCGTGTCGTTGAACAGGTAGGTATCCTGCGCAACCAGCGCGATGTGCTGGCGCAGGTCGTCGAGCCGCAGGTCGCGCAAGTCGACGCCGCCAAGCGTCACGCGGCCCTGCTGCGGATCCCAGAAGCGCAGCAGCAGGCTCGCGACCGTCGACTTGCCGGCGCCCGACGCGCCGACCAGCGCAACCGTGCTGCCGGGCGGCACCTCGAAGCTCACGCGGTCGATGGCAGGCACGCCGCGGCCCGGATACGTGAACGACGCTGCCTCGAAACGCACCGCCGGATTGCCAGGCATCGCGTGCGTGCCGTCCGTCACGGTCATGGGCTCCTTCTCCAGCGCGCGCAACCGGCGCGTCGACGCGATCGTGTCGGCTAGCTGGCGTGCAACCTGGCCGATTTCGGCAACCGGCATGAACGCGGCCACGGCAACCAGCACCAGCGGCGGCAACGACTCGCGCGGAAACCAGCCACGCGCGCACAGCAGCGCGCCGAGCGCCGCGACGGCCAGGCCGCCGAGCCCGCTCGCGATTTCCAGCGCGGCGCTTTGCTTCGACAGGTCGTCGAGCAGCTTCGCGCGCTGCTTGCGGTACGCATCGACCTCGGCCACGAACGCCGCGCGCCGGCGCGCGATCGCCTGGAACGCGGTGAGCTCCGCCAGCCCCTGGATCGTTTCGGTCAGGTGCGCGCCGAGCTGGCCGAGCGCTTCGCGCGCGCCGGTGCCGAGCCGGTCGACGTCGCGCCGCGCCAGCACGGGCGCCAGCCCGGCCCACAACAGGAACGGCAGCAGCACGAGCGCGAGCGGCCACGCGACCGACACCAGCAGCACCAGCACGGCTGCCGGCACGAGCACCGCGACGAACGCGGGCGCCAGCGTGTGCGCGTAGAAGTATTCGACGGTCTCGACATCCTGCGTCGCGAGCGAGACGAGATCGCCCGAACGGCGACGCAGCAGCCCGGCCGGTGCGAGGCGTTCGAGCGTCGCGAACAGCGCGATGCGCATTTCCGCGAGCAGCCGGTACGCCATGTCGTGCGCGAGCCACGATTCGAGCCAGTGCAGCACGGCCGCCACCGGCGCGATCACGAGCAGCGCGACGACGAGCACGGGGCTCGCGTGGCCGCCCGACACCGCGCCGACCACCATCGCGCCGATCACGCCGACGCCGATGAACGCGAGCACCCGGCCGATGCCGAACAGCACGGTCAGCACGACCTTGCCCTGCCACGGACGCACGAACCGCAGCAGCGTCTGCAAGGTTTCCGGCCAGCCGATCGTCGCCGCATCGTCGTTCAGCGGCCGCACCTGCGGGCTCGACGACGCGCGCGCGGTCGCACCGGCCGTCGTCGCCGCGCCGACGGATTCGGCAACCGCTTCCAGTTGCGGCCCCATCAGCCGGCGATACGGGCCGTCGCGCGCGATCAGCGCCGCGTGCGTGCCCTCGTCGACCACCTGCCCCTGGTCGAGCACCAGGATGCGGTCGGCGCCGATCACGCTGGACAGCCGGTGCGCGAGCACGAGTGTCGTCCGCCCGCGCGTGAGCCGGTCGAGCGCCTGCTGGATCAGCGCTTCGTTTTCCGCATCGACCGACGACAGTGCCTCGTCGAGCAGCAGGATCGGCGCATCGCGCAGCAGCGCACGGGCAATCGCGAGACGCTGGCGCTGGCCGCCCGACAACATGAGCCCGCGTTCGCCGATGCGCGTCGCGTAACCGTCGGGCAGCGCCGAGATGAAATCGTGCGCGTTGGCGGCGCGCGCGGCCGCGATCATGTCCGCGTCGCTCGCGTCCGGGCGGCCGAGCCGCAGGTTGTCGGCGACGCTGCCGTCGAACAGCGTCGCATCTTGCGCGACCACCGCGATCATCTCGCGCACCTGGTCGGCGTCGAGCGTACGCACGTCGTGGCCCCCGATGCGGACGGCGCCGCCCTGCACATCGTGCTGGCGCAGCAGCAGGCGCACGATGGTCGACTTGCCCGCGCCGCTCGGCCCGACGATCGCCACCGTCTCGCCTTCGCGAACCGAGAAGCTCAGCGCCGCATGCGCATCCGCGCGACGCCCCGGATACGCGAAGCTGACGCCGTCGAACGCAATCTCCGCGCGCAGGCCCGTCATGCGCGGCGCGTCGGCGGCCGGCGCGCGGCTGCCCGCATCGAGCAGCGCGTGGATCGCATTCGCCGCCGACCGGCCGATCATCCCCTGGTGCAGTACGGCACGCAGGTCACGCAGCGGCCGGAAGATTTCGCTGCCGGCCATCAACACGATCAGCAGCGCCTCGAGGCTCATGTCGCCGTGCCGCACGCGCCATGCACCGACCGCGATCGCCGCGGCCGCGCCGAGGCCGGTGCCGAGATCGGTGAAGAGCCGCGTCAGCAGGCCGAGCGCGAGCACCCAGAACGTGCTGTCGGACAGCGCGCGCGCCTTCGCGGCCAGCTTCGCGCCGAACGCGGTGCCCTGCCCGAACGCCTTCAGCGTCGGCAAGCCCTGCACCGCGTCGAGAAACTCCTCGCCGAATGCCTTGAAGGCGGCCGAGCGTGCGAGCGCCGCGCGCCGGTCGGCGCGATGCACGAGCTGCGGCAGCGCGAGCGTGACCAGCGCCGCGACCAGCAGGATCGCGGCCGTCGGCACGTCCCACCACGCGAGCACCGCGAAGATCATCACCGGCGCGCACGCGGCAATTACAAGCTGAGGCAGGTAGACGCCGAAGAAGGTCTGCAGTTGCTCGACGCCGTCGACGACGGCCAGCATCACGCCGCCCGTGCGTTCGCCGCTGAACCATGCGGGGCCGAGCGCGGCGATCCGGTCGAACAGCCGCGCGCGCAGCGTGGCCTGCACGCGCCCGGCCGTGTGCTGCGCGAGCACCGTGCGGCGATGATCGAGCCACGCACGCAGCAGCACGCAGGCCGCCGTTGCAACGACGGCTTCGCCGATGCTACGCGCCGGGGCGCCGGAAAAGACCAGCGCCAGCACGCGGCCGAGAAACACGAAACGGAGGATGCCGACACCCATCGCGAGCAGCCCGAGCGCAACGGCCGCGGCCACCCGCCAGCGCAGTCCCGCCATCATGGCCCATAGTCGTCGGTCGAGATACATGCAGTCCTCCGGTCGGTGTTGCGTTGCGTTTTTTCTTGACCGGATCGAGGCTACCCGCGCCGCCCGCGCGCGGCAAAAGATGATTTTTCAACGGGTGTTGAGTCAACTACAATACCCCGCATGTCGCACCTTCCTCCCCTCAGCGCACTGCGGGCTTTCGAGGCGGCCGTCCGCCTCGGCGGGTTCGCGCGCGCGGCGGTTGAGCTGAACGTGTCGACGAGCGCGGTCAGCCACCAGATCCGTTCTCTCGAGGAATCGCTCGGCGCGCGCCTGCTCGAACGCAGCACGGGACTCGGCGGCATCAGTCTCACGCCGGCCGGTGCGCGCCTGCTGCCGGCCGTCAGCGACGCGCTGGCGCGCCTGACCGACGCCTGTGCCGAAATTCGCGGCACCGAGCAGCGCCTCACCGTTTCCGCCAACGCGCCGTTTTCGTCGATGTGGCTCGCGCGCCGTCTCGCGGAATTCTCGTCGCTTCATCCCGAAACGCCGCTGCATGCCGTCGTGCTCGACAACGAACCGGATTTCACGCGCAGCAGCGTCGATCTGGCGATCGTGCACGTGCCCGCGCACCGGCTGCGAGCCGACGACGACGTGCTGATGCGGGAGACCGTGTTTCCGGTATGCAGCCCCGAGCTGTATCCGTACGCATCGGGGTACGTGTGCCGCTCGCGGCTGCTGCAGGAGATGCACGAGAACAGCCCCGAGATCGACTGGCGCAATTGGGCCTCGGAATTCGGCTTGCCGGACGACTTCGAGACGAAGATCGTCCGTTACAGCAGCTTCAGCCAGGTGATCGGCGCGGCGCTCGGCGGCGCGGGCATCGCGCTCGGCCGCATGCCGCTCATCGAGCCCGAACTGCGTAGCGCCCGGCTGGTGCCGCTGGTGCCGGGCCTTGCACGCGATGCGTCATGGCGTTTCGTGCTGCGCCGCCACCCGTCGACACGGCACCGGCTGCTCGATCCGCTGATCGCGTTCCTGCGCCGCGAAGCGGACGCGCCGCCGTCCGTCGCAAAGATCGTTGCGCCCGCATCCAACGACAGTCACGCACGGGGCGCGGGCGGCGCATAGCAAGCCGGCACGCAAGGCCGGCCCCGCCTGCTCACCGGCCGGTCACGGCGCCGCGAAGAACAGCGCGACGACGCACACCATTCCGCCGAACCACACGAGCGAGCGCAGCGACGCCCAGTTCAGCAGGTACATCAGCGTGTAGACGACGCGGATCGCGACGAATCCCATCGCGATCTGGTCGACATGGTGCGCATTCGCGCCGTTGTGCCAGGCGACCACCAGCGCGGCGGTGAACAGTGCGAGCGCTTCCCACGCGTTCTGGTGCGCGGCCTGCGCCCGCGCGCGCCACCCTTCGAGCTTCGCCAGGTACTCGCGCGGCGTGTGATTGTCGTAACCCTTGCGGCTCTTGGCCAGGAACGTCAGCGGGAACGGCAACAGCGCGACGATGAACAGGCACAGCTGGGACGTGGTCATCCAGGTCTCCTCCTTTATGATTACATTGATCAATGACACGGTCGCGCAGAGCTTAGCATTGGCCTGCGCTGTTCGGGCACCGGTTTTCTAGACGGGAGACTCGGCCGTGCGAGCTGCTGACGGCCATGGCGCCACGGATCCGGCACCCAAAATTCCACCAAATCACCGATAAATACGTTAATTAAAACTGGTCGAACACCAATAAGATAGCGCTCAACACTGGCTCGGCGCGTTGCCGCGCCAGTCTGCCGACCCGCGCCGCCCCGCCGCGCGCACCGAACGACTTTTCGACCCGAGCCTGCCCATGCCCCGTCCCATCGTCGCCCATGTCCGTCCGGACGCCGTCCGCCACAACCTCGACTTCATCCGCCGTACCGCCGCGCAATCGCGCGTGTGGGCCGTGATCAAGGCCAACGCATACGGTCACGGGATCGAACGGATCTACCCGGGCCTCGCGGCCGCCGACGGCATCGCGCTGCTCGATCTCGACGAAGCCGTGCGCGTGCGCGAGCTCGGCTGGGACAAGCCCGTGCTGCTGCTCGAAGGGATCTTCGAGCCGGCGGACGTCGAACTGGCCGATCGCCACCGGCTGACGGTGGCCGTGCACTGCGACGAACAACTCGACCTGCTGATCGCAGCGAAGCCGCGGCAGCCGCTCGACATCCAGCTGAAGATGAATTCGGGGATGAACCGGCTCGGCTACCGGCCGCACGCGTTCCGCGCCGCGTGGGAACGCGCGGCGGCCGCGCCGTCGATCGGCAAGATCACGCTGATGATGCATTTCGCGAACGCCGACGAAGGCGAAGTCGACTGGCAGCTCGAGCAGTTCGATGCGGCCACGGCCGGGATTCCGGGCGAACGCTCGGCATCGAATTCGGCGGCCGTGCTGTGGCATCCGCGCGCGCACCGCGACTGGGTGCGGCCCGGCACGATCCTGTACGGCGCGTCGCCGACCGGCGCGGCGCGGCACATCGCCGACACGCCGCTGATGGCCGCGATGACGCTGACCAGCAAGATCATCGGCGTGCAGACGCTCGCGCCGGAAGAGACGGTCGGTTACGGTCGCCGCTTCACCGCGGACCAGCCGATGCGGATCGGCGTCGTCGCGTGCGGCTACGCGGACGGCTATCCGCGTCACGCACCGACCGGCACGCCGATCGCGGTGGACGGCGTGATGACGCGCGTCGTCGGCCGCGTGTCGATGGACATGCTGACCGTCGACCTGACGCCGTGCCCGACCGCGGGTATCGGTTCGAGCGTCGAGCTGTGGGGCGATCAGGTGAAGGTGGACGATGTCGCGGAAGCCAGCGGCACGATCGGCTACGAGCTGATGTGCGCGCTCGCGCGCCGCGTGCCGGTCGTGATCGTGCCGCCGGACGCGTCGACGGTGCAGCCGCTGCTGCGCACGGGCAGCCACGGCCGTTGACGGAGGTCACGGATGCGGCGGCACGCTCTCGTGTCGCGGCGCATCCGGATCCATTTGCGGGCCGCCTTGCAAGCGGCCCGTTTGCTTTTACGGCGTGCTCGGAACGCAGGCGAACGAGCACGCGTTACCGCCCCGCCGCCACGCTGCGCTACGAACGCCACGTCGGCTTGCGCTTCTCCAGGAACGCATCGATCCCTTCGCCGGCGTCCTCTTCCATCATGTTGCGCGCCATCACGTCGCCCGCATACGCATAGGCTTCGTCGAGCGGCAACTCGCGCTGCCGGTAGAACATCTGCTTGCCGTAGCGCACCGCGGCCGGGCTCTTTGCAACGATCTCCGCGACCTTGCGCGCGACAGCCGCATCGAGCGCATCCTCGGGCACGGACTCGTTGACGAGCCCCCACGCGGCGGCCGTCGCCGCGTCGACGAAACGCCCGGTCACGAGCATGTCGAACGCGCGCTTCGCGGTGACGTTGCGGCTCAACGCGACGGCCGGCGTCGAACAGAACAATCCGACGTTGATGCCCGACACCGCGAAGCGCGCGGTGTCGGCCGCAATCGCAAGGTCGCACGCGGCGACGAGCTGGCAGCCGGCCGCCGTCGCGATGCCCTGCACGCGCGCGATCACCGGCACCGGCAATGCGCGCATCGCGAGCATCACGCGGCTGCATTGCGCGAACAGCGTGCGGTAGTAATCGAGTTCGGGCTTGCCGCGCATCTGCCGCAGGTCGTGGCCCGCGCAGAACGCCTTGCCTTGCGCGGCGAGCACGACGCAGCGCACGTGCGGATCGGCGGCCAGCGATTCGAACGCGTCATGCAGGCTCGCGAGCATCGCCTCCGACAACGCGTTGAACTGTTGCGGGCGGTTCAACCGCAGCGTGACGATGCCGTCATGCGCGTCGCGCAACAGGATGGGTTCCTCTGAAGCGGGATTCGAGTCCATGACGTCCCCCATTCGAAAGTGATCGCGATGCGATAACTCACCAATATAGTCCAACGGGGAGGTCTGTGGATGCCGGCGCCCGCACCGGGCCGGCCGCGCGCTCAGCCCGCGAGCTTCTTCAGCGCGTCGAGCACCGCGTCGCCCTTGAACGGCTTCACGATCCAGCCCTTCACGCCGGCCGCCTTGCCGCGCTCCTTCATCGCCGGGCTGCTCTCGGTCGTCAGCATCACGACGTTGACCGACGCGTTCGCCAGTTCGCCGCGAATCTTCTCGACCATCGTCAGGCCGTCCATGTTCGGCATGTTCACGTCGCTGATCACGAGGCGCACGCCGGGCGTCGCCTTGAGCTTCGCGAGCCCGTCCTTGCCGTCCACCGCCGTCGCGACGTCGAGCCCGTGATTGCGCAGGAAACCCGCGACTTCATCACGCACCGTGCCCGAATCGTCGACCACCAGAATCTTTGCCATGCCATGTTCCTCTTTCGTTGTGACTACTTCAACATTCAAAACAGTTCGAGTTCGCCCGATTCGACCATCGGCCCCACGTCCTGCACCGATTCGCGGAAATCCTCCGGCGACCAGCTCAGGCTGAACACGAAACGCTGATCGAGCTGCACCGACCGCCCCGATGCGGGGTCGGTCATCCGGTACTTGAAACAGAGCTGCGGACAGTCGCCGCCGAACGAAATGAACTTCTGCTTGTGATTGACGACGAGCGGCACCTGCACCGGATGGCGCGCGAGCGCCTCCGCATCGCCGAGATAGCGGTTCTTGAACGCTCCCCACACGAGGTTGGTCAGCTCGCCGAGCATGCTGTTCACGTCGCGGAAATCGGGCGCGCGGCCGTCGTCGCGCGTGCCGCCGATCATGTCGAGCAGCGGCTGCTCGCTCGTCTGCAGCAGCATGTAGCCGCGGCACCACGCGCTTTCGAGCGCGATCAGGCTGAACACTTCGCCGAAGATGATCTGGTCGCGCACGATGCACGGCGTGTCGCGCTCGATCGTCATGCCCGGGAACAGACTGTCGAGCCGCGCCTCTGTGATCTCCGAGATGCCGCGCACGAGCGCGTTCGGATAGTCGCGGCCGAACAGGTATTCGCCGATCGCGCGCGCGAGCGGCGTCATGTCGTCCGCGACGTAGGCTGCACACGCGACGCGTGCGAGCGCTTCGGGCAGCCCGTCGCGCGACGCGTCCGACGCACGGCGCAGGATGATCGGCAGCTCGGGGCGCAACGCGTCGATCTGCGTCGCGATGATCGCGCTCTCGGCCGGCGAGCCGCCGTAGTCCTCGGCGAGCAGGATCGCGCCGAGATCGATGTTCGAGCGCAGCACCTTCAGCAGCCGGTTGCGCCGCACGGTCAGGCCGACCAGGTTGTGCTCGTCGCAGAAGCGCTTGATCGTCGCCGCATGCGCCGGGCTGTCGTCGAGCACGAGCACCTTGCTGACGGGTTGGTCTACGGTCATCTCGTGAAGTCCTCGGAGTCGGTCAAAACAGTTCGAGTTCGCCGCCCGTGTCCACGCTCGCCCCTTCCGGCACGTGGAAATCGACCGGCGCGTTCGCGCACACGCACAGCGTCGCGCCGATCCGCACGTCGCCGTCGAGCGTCACGTCGTACGCGGCCACGTGATCGGGATTCAGCGCCGGCAGGTAGTCGATGCTCGCGCCGCTCAGCAGGTAAGGCGTCGACATCCCGAGATCGGGGAACGGCGCGGTCAGCGCCTGGTTGATCGCGCCGCAACACAGGTTCGCGACTTCCATGAACGCTTCGGGCAGCGGCCGCTGCGCGCTCGCGCCTGACGCGGCCGCGGCGAAATGACGGCGCGTCGGCGTGTCGTCGCGAAAGCGCAGCGCGAGCAGCAGCCGGAAATGCAGGGCCGAGATCGTCAGCACCGCGACGTGCTCGGACACCGTCGGCGTCGTGCGCGACTTCATGCGCGACGGATCGTGCGATGCGTCGTGCGCCTCGCCCGCGGCCGGCCGGATCTCGCACGCGCCGCCGGACGCGAGCCGCGTGCGCGCCGCGTCGAAGAAGATCCGCTCGAAACCGGCCCGGGCCTGCGCGCTGATCACGCCGCCGCTCCTTCAAGCCGCGCATGCAGCTGCCCGGCGAGTGTCTCGACCGTCGCCAGCGCGGCCGTGATCATCTTGCCGCCGGCCTGGATGTCCTGGAACGTCGCGGCCGTCACGAGATCGTTGCGGTTCAGGCTGTCGCGATAGCTGTTCGACAGTTGCTGCGAGCGCGCGGCGAGCCCGCGCACCTCGCTCGCGACGATCGAGAAGCCGCGTCCGGCCGCGCCCGCGCGCGCAGCCTCGATCGACGCGTTCAGCGACACGATCGACACGTGCGCGACGATCGCCGACAGTTCCTGGTTCTTCGCGCGCATGTCCTGGTTCTGCGTGGTCAGCGAGATCATCTGCTCGTGCCAGCGCTCGAACGTGCCGGCCAGCCCGCGCAGCCGCGCCGCTTCGTCGGCGAGCTTCGTCGCCA